>CALBBA010000178.1 GCA_937926755.1 uncultured Collinsella sp. | reverse complement strand
CCTCGAGCTCCTCATACTCCCCCGGCTTGGGGTCGACCTCGGCGATACGCTCCAGGGCGAAGCGCGCCTCCTCGACGCGACTCCCCTGCGCGCGTGAGGCTTCCTCCACACGGCGAAGCTCCTTGGCGGCGTCACGCGAAGCCTTGAAGCAGGCACGGTAACGGTCGAGCGCCTCGAGCGCAGAGCGACCAGCCCAGGCATCGACCATGGCAACGTGATGCGCCGGATCGAGCAAGCGCTGGTGCTCGTGCTGGCCGCACAGATCCATCATCACGCCGACGCGCTCCGAAAGCTCGCGCACACTGGCAATGCGACCGTCAATCTTCACGCGGCTGCGGCCCTCGGCAGAAAGGCTGCGCTGTACGGTGAACCCCTCCGTGTCGTGCGGCCCGTCGAAGAGTCGCGCCTCGACGCTCGCCAGTGCCTCGCCCTCGCGCACCGTCGACGAATCCGCACGCTCGCCCAAAATTAGCTTGAGGGCCGAGAGCAGCGCGGTCTTGCCGGCGCCAGTCTCGCCAGTCAGGACAGTCAGGCCGGCACTCGGCACCAGCGTCGCCTCGCGAATGAGTGCAATGTTATAAACCTGCAGCTCATCGATCATGACGGACTCCGTAGAAAACGCGGCTCACCGAGTTATAGAAGCTCTCGGGGCCGTAATCGAGGAGCAGCACATCTCCGGGCCCGCGGCGCACAGCCACGCTCTCAACGGTGCCATCGCAGGTAATAAACTGTCCATCGATAGCAATCGCCGGAACGCTCGGGCGATCATCGGACATAAAGATTTCGACGACATCACTCGGCGAAGTCAAGAAGGCACGGGCCTGAATGGTGTGCGGCGCAATGGGTACGCAGACCATGCCCGTATAGTCGGGGCTCACGATGGGGCCACCGGCACTGAGCGCGTAACCCGTAGAACCAGTCGCCGTCGAAACGACCACGCCGTCACCGCGCAGGCGGTCGATATGATGGCCGGACACCGTGATGTCGAACTCGACCATATCGGACAGCGGACCGCGGGTAAGCGCCATGTCGTTGAGGGCGAAGGTGCGCACGACATCCTTCGTACCATCTTCGCGCACGGACACGATATCCGCGGCGATGGTAGCGCGACGGCTCACATGCAGCTCGCCGGACAGGGCGTCGCTCACGACTTGCAGAATGTCGCGCTCCTCGGGACTCGCAGCAGTTAAAAAGCCCAGGTGACCATAGGAAAGACCGAGGATAGGAATCTCGCGATGGTTGAGGATGCGGGCAGCACGTAGCAACGTACCGTCGCCGCCGAGCGTAATGACCAGATCGGAGCCGTCAATATCAGGCGTGCTCTGAATCTTGGATCGCTGGTCGGCAGCCCATGCGACCTCATAGCCCTGGCGCGTCAGCCAAAGCTCGAGCATCAGGCCGCTCTCGACCGCCTCTTGCTTGTAGTAATTGGGAACCAGAAAGACCTTCATAGCGTTGCAGCTTTCTCGCTCAAAACCGATACCTGGGATTGCAGCTCATCGTCGGTGCGTTCACCGGGGGCAAACCTCGTGCCGTACAGGAAAAACTCAACGTTGCCCTTGGCACCATGAATGGGTGACACGCACACATCGACCGGGAACAGGCCCTTGGCAGGAAAGAGTTCAACCGCCCTCACGAGTGTATCGCGGCGCACGGCGGGATCGGTCACAATGCCGCCCTCGCCCACCAGCGCCGCCGGAGCCTCAAACTGGGGCTTTACGAGCGTGCAGAACGAACCCGAAGGCTTCAGGCACGCCAGCACGGCGTCGATTATATTCGCGATGCTGGTAAACGAGACATCGCACACAGCCAGGTCGATGGCGCCGGCATAACCAAGCTCAGGCAGCTGCGTCACGTTTGTGCGCTCATGCAGCGTCACGCGATCGTCCTGGCGCAACGACCAATCGAACTGGGCGCGACCCACGTCCACCGAGACAACGGTCGCAGCTCCGCGCTTGAGCAGACAATCGGTAAAGCCGCCGGTAGAGCAGCCCACATCCAGACAGGCAAGGCCCGTCGGATTGATGCCAAACGCATCAAGCGCGCCTTCGAGCTTAAGACCGCCGCGGCCAACATAGGGAATGCGCCCCTTCACATGCAGCGGCAGCCCCGGGATCACCTTAAGGCCCGGCGAAGTCAAGCGCTCGCCGCCACTCGAGACCAAGCCGGCCATAAGAGTGCGAAGGGCATCCGCGCGATCGGCGCAGATGCCCTGTGAAATCAGTTCGTCATCAAGACGCACGCGTTTCATGAATGCCATCAACCATTCGTATCCGGAGATGCGGCCTAGCTATCCTGGGATTCGTTTGCCGCATCCTCATCGTATTCCTGTTCGAGCTTGTCGGCCTCACGCGGCGTCAGCTCAAACTTGTCGACCATGTCGACCGCACGGGAGCCCAGCTCAATCGCCTCGTCAAACAGATCGAGCGAACGCTCCAAGGACGTATCCTTAGAGCGAACGGTAGCTATGATCTGGTCCAAGCGGTCCGAAATCTCGTCGAAGTTGCGGACGGAACCCTCTGGCATGGCTACTCCTCGACGGTACCGGTCTCGGCCTCGGCGACCTCAGCGTCCTCGTCGAGAACGCCGGCCTCGGCCTGAGCAACCGCAACCTTTGCGGCAGCCTCGGCAGCCTGTACCTCCTCGAGAGCGCGATCCTCGGCCAGCAGCTCCTGGTATAGGTCCTCGCCCGGCAGCTCCTCGCTGCGAGCGATCTTACCCAGCACGCCGTTGACGAACGACGCGGACTGGTCGGTGCCATAGGCCTTGGCAAGCTCAACGGCCTCGTTGATCACGATGGCGTCCGAGACCTCCTCGTCGGTGAGGAAACGCATCTCGTAAACGGCGATACGCAGCAGGTTGCGGTCGGCGCCGGGCATGCGCATAAGATCCCAGTTCTTGGCAACGGAGCGCAGAGCACAGTCGATGCGGTCGATATGCTCGTAGGCACCTCGGCACAGCTCCAGAGCATAGGGATCGAGGGGACCCTTCGAGATCAGGAAATCACCCTCGAGGACGCGCTCGAGCGGGCTGTCCGTGGCCTCGGCCTGGAACAGCAGCTGCAGCGCCTGACTGCGGGCAAGCGTACGCCCGCGATAAACCTTAAGGCTCAAAGGTTACTCCTTGGGGAAAACGAGGCCGTCGATGCAAACGTCAACGCGCTCGACCTCAACGCCAACCTGGGCATCGATGGCGGCGACCACGGCGGCGCGAACGGCCTCGGCGAGTTTCTTGAAAGGATAGCCAAAAAACACCACGACACGCACGGTGAGTGCGAGCTTGTCGCCGACGACCTCGGCCTCGACCGCCGGCTCGGAAGCCGGGGCCTTGGACGAGAGCATCATGGAGACAAGGTTGGTGGCAAGGTCCTTGACGCCAACGGAGGCGATGCCCTCGACATCGGACACGGCGCGCGAGACGATGGCGGTCAGAACATCGGGCGAAATCCCGATGCCGTCAATCTTGATTTCCTGGGGCATGAGTCCTCCTAGAAGAGTTGGTTGCTAGACGCGGGAGACGAACTTGCCGTCGCGGGTGTCAACCTTGATGACCTCGCCCTCGTTGAGGTACATGGGGACCTGGATGACAGCGCCGGTGTCAATCGTGGCCGGCTTGGTGGAACCCTGGACGGTGTCGCCCTTAAAGCCCGGGTCGGTCTGGACGATGGTGGTCTCGATGAACATCGGCGGGGTCACGCCCATGAGCTCATCGTCGGCGAAGAGCAGCTGGCAGATGTCGTTCTCGCGCAGCCACTTGGAGTTCTCGCCCACCATGTCCTCGGGAACGGGAACCTGCTCATAGGACTCGTTGTCCATGAAGATGTAGTCGGTGCCATCGTTGTAGAGGTACTGGAACTCACGGGTGGTGAGCATGACGCTCTCGAACTTGGTGCCGGCGTTGCAGGTGTTCTCGACGACGCGGCCGCTCTTGATGTCGCGGGTCTTGTAGCGCACAAACGCGCCGCCCTTGCCCGGCTTGACATGCTGGAACTCGACGATGGTGTAGACCTTGTCCTTGATGCGGAGACCGAGGCCGTTCTTGAAGTCGGCGGTAGAAATGGTAGGCATAGTGACCTTTCTTGTTATGGGCAGAACGCACAAGCGTCCAAATTACATACGATAGAAATTATACACTTGCAGGCGGCGCCTGCGGCGAGCGCATAAAAAGAGAACGCGGGGCGTCCGAATCGATCCGGACGCCCCGCCCCAAACTATCTACCGAAGTAGACTAGCAGTCGATAATGTGCAGGTCGTGCGGGGTCTTGGTGAAGGGCTCATAGCCGTTCTCGGTGACCACGCCGTAGTCCTCCAGGCGCACGCCGCCCACGCCGGGCAGGTAGACGCCGGGCTCCATGGTGATAACCGAGCCGACCTCGATGATATTCTTGCTGCGGTTAAAGTTGGGCAGCTCATGGATGTCGATGCCCACGCCGTGACCCAAGCCATGGTTATAGTAATCGCCATAGCCGGCATCGCCGATGATCTTCTTGGAGAGCTTGAAGATGTCGTTGCCCTCAACGCCCGGATGGATGGCGGCGACGCACTCCTCGTGCGTACGGCGCACGAGTGCGTACAGGTCGAGCTGCTCCTGGGTGGGCTCGCCCATCACGACAGTGCGCGTCATGTCGGAGCGGTAGTCGCAGTAGCCCGCACCGTAATCCATGAGGACAAAGTCGCCCTTCTCGATCACGCGGTCGCTCGGCACGGCATGCGGGTTGGCGGTGTTGGGGCCGCTCGCGACGATGGAACCGAAGGCCAGGCTGTCGGCACCGTTGGCGAACATAAAGTTCTCGAGCTCGTTGCGTACCTGCTTCTCGGTCATACCGGGCTTAATAAAGCCGAGCATGTGCTGGAAGGCGGCATCGGTGATCGACTGCGCGTGGCGCATGAGCTCGATCTCCTCTGCGTCCTTGATGGCGCGCATCTTGCGGATGTCGTCATGCATCAGCGGCAGCATACAGGCGACGGAACGGTCCTCCAGACCACGCTGAATACCCTGGTAGAAGTTAATCTGCATGTCATCCTCAACGGCGCAGACGCGGCACTTGTTGGCCGCGATCTTGCCGGCGACCCAGCCGGGAATGGTGCCCTCGTCCATGTCGTAGACCCAGGGGCTGCCGGCGGGCGTGTTCTCCTCAAAGCTGTTGAGGTAGCGCGAGTCGGTGTGGAACAGGCACTGGTCGGCCGTAATAAACGCAGCGTGCGGGAACTCGAAGGTGTAGTCGAAGACGCCCTTCACGCCCGTAAGCCAACGAAGGTTGGCCTCGTCGCGCACCACGATAGCGTCGTAGCCGCGCTCAGCCATCAGGGCACGGACACGCTCAATACGACCGGCAGGACCGGCAGCAAACTCTGACATGCAGATTCCTTTCTTGTTGTCTCAATATAGACGGGACGGGTCTCAACCGAACGACGGAATCGCATGCGATCCGCAACCGATTGAAAACCCGCCCCTCAACATGATACGAAAGACGATGGAAGTCAATGAATCTTAGAGAAGTTCTTTACGAGAAGCCAAGTAGGCGTGAGCATGGCGCTCAAGAACCTCGTCCTCGACGCTCGTTAGGCGAATGGCGCCGAGCGCCGCGGGCAGCGGCAGCATGCTGCGGTTCGAGCGGACAAACTGCTGTCTGCGGAACTCCTCGATATATGCGGCAGGCTCCAAGTCGAAGGCAAGCTCCTCGATGCCAAAGTCCTCCAGGCAGTCATCGAGATCAAACACATAGTCGATATCGAAGTCGCAGGCATCGTGTGCTAGGCGCGCCTCAAAGCGCATGCCCTCGGACAACAGCTGGTAGGCAGGCACCTGCGAAGCGGCATCGCCCAAGCAGGCGCGCAGGGTACGCTCCCCCGTCTTGCCAAAATCGAGCGCATGGCGGGCGCTCGGGTTCGTAGCCATCAGCACGTCCTTGCGGGCAGTCTGAGACCACTGAACGGCATTGACGAGCGCGACCTCCTCGCCCGCGAGAATCTCGGGAACGGTCTCGGTAAACTGATTCCAGCGGGACTTACTACTCGAAAGCATGGTGCCAACAAGTACCGCATAGCCGAACTTGAGGTCCTCGGGTTCCGCCTCGCGAACAAGGTCGAGATCACACACAACCAAGCCCGGTTCGGGACGGAGCGCGATAGCGGGAAGCGCATTGGCCAACGAGGCGACGAGCGGCTTCATGGTCGTCGCGACCGTGAGCATGGCGTCGAAGGTCGTCGGCAGCAGCGCGCACTCGGTTCGGCCACACCACTGGTTGGCGCACCAGCCAACAACCGAACAGGTTGCGGCATCGCCAACAGCGACAACCAGATCGTCGCAGGTGATGCGGTTGGCAGACAGGGCGCCAAAGATAGCATCGGCGTCGGCCAGCGTGGCACCAGCAGGCGAAACCTCGAGGACGAGCAGCGACACGGCAAAACCGGCGTCGACCAGCGCATGCTCGACGACCTCACCAAAACGCTCGGATGTGGCGTCGTTCCAAACCACCATCGCGCGCTTAGGCTTGCCCACGGCCGAGGCAAACATGCGCGGCAGCTCATCGAACGCGCCCAATCCGACGCGGACATCGACACTGCGGTTTTGGAAATTGATAAGTTGACGGCGAATCATAGCAGTCCACACTCCAAAAGCATCTCGGCACAAAGGTAGGAAACGTCCTCGAAGGACTTGTTGCGAATATCAAGGGTAATATCGGCAGCTTGACGATACAGCGGACGACGATGCTCAAAGAGCAGCGCCGCGTGCTCGGGCGAGCGGAAATCGGGACGCGTGTCGGAGCGGCGGATCTGGCGCATCGAATCCTCAAAATCGCCCTCGAGGTACACACAGGTACCCATCTGGTGCATGAGCTCGATATTGACCGGCGTCTCGACAATGCCGCCACCGCACGAAACCAGCAAGCTGCGCTCGCTTTGGAGCGAACGGAGCGCCGAGGTTTCGAGCTCGCGAAAGCGCTCCTCGCCCTCGGTTTCAAAAATCTCGGTTACCGATTTGCCGCAACGGCGCACGACAAGGCGGTCGGTATCAATAAACCGACGCTTGAACATCGTGCCCACGTTGCGCGCAAGCGTCGATTTGCCCGCGCCCAAAAAGCCGATAAAGAAGATATGGTCGCAGCCGTGCTTGGTGTGCTGAGACATGGGGAAACCTATTCCTCGCAGGGAAGGTCGCGCAGGGCCCGGCGCTCAAAGATACGGAAGATCTGCGTGTACCACAGGTCCTGGGTTGCCTGCGGCTTTACCAAGATCGTGTCGACGCCGGCAAAGTTACCGCTCCACACGTCCGTGTACAGCTGGTCACCGATCAGCACAGCCTCATCGGCCGTGGCGCCCAAGCGCTTAAGACCGGCCTTGAGAGCAAACGGTGCAGGCTTCATAGCATGGCTGATGGCCTCGAGCCCCAGCTCGCGTGCTGAGCTCATGACCTGGTCGCGATGCCAGTTGTTCGACACCATGCACAGCTTAAAGCCCTTGGCATGGGCGGCGTCGAGCCAGGCCGAGACGGCAGCGGGGACCTGCTCGGTATCACGCGGCACCAGGGTGTTATCGCGGTCGAGCAAAATGGCGCGCTTGCCGTCGGCCCACAGGGTATCAAGGTCGATGCGATCGACCGAGGCAACATATCGTTTGGGGCTAAAAATCCTCATGCTAATTCCAAGACTGTTGATGCTCTTCGTAGGTTTGCGAGAAGTACTCCTCGTCCTGCGTAATGTAGAAATACAGGTCATCGGAGTCGGTCGGCTCAAGCGTGGCCTTGAGTGCCTCGAGCGACGGAGAGCAGATGGGCGTGGGCGGCAGGCCCTCGTGCTTATAGGTGTTATACGGGCTATCGCTCTGCAGGTCGTCGGCGGTAACCTCGCCGCCGGTGACATACATCATGGTCGCATCGCTATTGAGGTAGCGCAGACCGTCGAGCTTGCCGGCAAGGCGGTTGTAGAAGACCGAGGCGACATGCGCGCGCTGCTCGGCGTTGAGGCCCTCGAGCTCAACGATAGAGGCCAAGTTGACGATGTCGTAGTCGGACATCTCCACACCATAGCGCTCCTTGATCTTGGCTTCGCAGCTCGCAAAGTCAAGCGACTTGTACTCGGTCTTAAACTGATCGAGCATAGCGCGAATCACGTCATCGACCGTCGGCGAATCGCCCAACGAATAAGTCTTGGGGAACAAGAAACCCTCAAGCGAGTCGTTGGCGGCGCCCTTAAGGAAGCTATAGTCGTCCACGTAGTTGGAGGCCTTAGCCTGGTTGAGGAAGTCTTCCTTAGAGATGCCATCGTAGGCCTGGGCCACACGGTCGGCGACTTGATCGACCGTCAGGCCCTCAGGGATAGTTAGCGCATTGGAGCCCGCGTTGGGACCTTCCATGAGCTGCTGAACAACCTTGGTCGCGTCCATGAGTGTGGTGAACAAATAGGTACCAGGCTTGAGCGACATATCGGCGTTGAGCTTTTTCACCGCCGCATAGTAATCCTTGGGATTCTCGACGATATGGTTCTCGGAGAGAATCGAGGCGATCGTATCGCCCGAAGCACCGTCGGGAATGGTTACCGTAACCTGCTGACCAGCCGTGACCTTCGTATCCTCACCGGCAAAGAAGCCCTTGACGGCCGGCACGACAAAGAAAACGATCGCGACAAGCGCAAGCACCGCCACCACAACGCCGATGATCATGGGAACCGGAGAGCTCTTCTTTTGAGCACCGCGACGAGTATGCGTGTTGTAGCTCGAGCGGGTCGCCGGAGCAACGCCATGCGAACCGCGGGCGTGATGAGAATGCGATTGGGGGGCCTGCGTTCGCTGGGTAGGTGCCTGCTGCTTAAAGCGGGTACCGCCTGCAGGCTGGGCCGTACGAGCAGTGGGCTCCTGAGCCGCGTGAGAAGCCGGATGCTGAACCGAACGAGCAGAAGGCTGCTGACCCGTCCGTTGAACAGGTTGGGCCGAACGAGAGGAGGACTGCACCGGGCGCGCGGCAGGCTGAGCTGCGCGCTGCGTCGGCTGTGCCGGACGCTGGCCAGGCTGGGCAGGGCGCGACGCCGGCTGACGTGTACGATTCGGCTGGCGCGGATCGGAAGCACTAGGCATGCGAAACCTCCTCGTTTTTACGATCGAGCCACGTCTGCAAAAAAAGGCTGGCGGCAATCATGTCGATCTTGCCCCTCATCTGCTTTTCGTTGAGGCCCTGCTCGCGCAGGATATGCTTGGCCTCTTGCGAGGACAGACGCTCGTCCTCAAACTCCAGCGGAAGATCGAGCTTGTCGGCAATCTTTTGCGCCACGGCGGCAACGCGCTCGGCTTGGGGGCCGGGCTCACCGGCCATGGTCAGGGGACGTCCGCTTACCAGGATGTCGGGCTCATAGTCTTCGACCAGGTAGCGGAACGTCTTGGCCATACCGGTGACCTCTGCAGCCGGGAGCACCTTGACAGGCATCGCCATCTTGCCATCACGGCTCGAGACGGCGATGCCAATCCTGGTCTCCCCTATGTCCAGCGCAAGCGCGACCACAGTGACTTCTTAGATTCTTAGGCGCCGAGCGCGGTCTTGGCGGCCGCGAGGGCATCGGCGATGCCGGCAGCATTCTTGCCACCGGCCTGGGCCATGTTGGGACGGCCACCACCGCGACCGTCGACCAGACCCGCGATCTGCTTGATCACATTACCGGCGTGGAAACCGGCCTTGACGGCGTCATCGGAGCCGGCAGCGAGCAGGGCCGGAGTGCCCTTCTCAGTCACGCTGGCGACGACACAAGCGACAGGGCCGGCGACCTTCTGGTGCACGGTATCCCATACGTTGCGCAGGTCGGCAGCCTCAAGGCCCTGGAGCTCAGCAACAACGAGCTTGTAGCCATTCAGCTCGACAGCACCCTCGATGGCGCTGGAGATCGCATCGGAGGAGCCACCAGTGAGCGCCTTCTTGAGCTTGTTGGACGTCTCGCGCAGCTCGGCCTGCAGGTTCTCCACGCGGGCGGGAACCTCGTCGACGCGGCACTTGAGCGCAGCGGCGGCGGCGTCAACGAGCGCCAGGCGGTCGGCCATGTAGTCGAGGGCACCCTTAGAGGTCACGGCCTCGATACGGCGGACATTGGAGCCCGTGGAGGACTCGGAAATGATCTTGAACAGGCCAATCTCGGCGGTATTGGCGGCATGAGTGCCACCACAGAGCTCGCGGGAGAACGGCTGGTCCTCGGCGCCCACGGAGACGACGCGGACAACATCGCCGTACTTCTCTCCAAACAGAGCGACAGCGCCGGCAGCCTTAGCCTCGTCGATGCCCATGACACGGGTCACAACCGGCTTGGAAGCGAAGATCTGCTGGTTGACCAGGTCCTCGACAGCCTTGAGCTGCTCGGAGGACAGGGCCTCGAAGTGCGTGAAGTCAAAGCGCAGGTGCTCGGGCGTCACCAGCGAACCGGCCTGGGAGACATGCTCGCCCAGGACCTGCTTAAGGGCGGCGTCGAGCAGGTGGGTGGCGGTGTGGTTGCGGCGCAGGAAACCACGGCGCTCGGCGTCGAGCGCGGCGGTCACGGTAGCACCGACGGTCAGCGTGCCCTCGGCAACGTGCGCGACGTGGGCATACAGGCCGTTGTGGTTCTTGGTATCGGCAACGGTCAGAACAACGCCCTCGGCGGAAAGCTCGCCGGCGTCACCCTGCTGGCCGCCCATCTCGGCGTAGAACGGGGTGCGGTCGAGCACGACCTCGACGTCCTCGCCGGCGGCAGCGGACTCGACGGACTCGCCGTTGCGAACGATAGCGACAACTTTGGCATCCTCGATCACATCGTTGTCATAGCCGTCGAACTCGGTCGCAGCAACCTTGTCCGAAAGCTCGACCCACACGTCGTTGAAGCTGCCCCAGGCGTCGCCCTTGGCGTTGGCGCGAGCGCGGGCCTTCTGGTCCTCCATGCAGGCGGTAAAGCCGTCCATGTCGACGTCGTGGCCAGCGGTGCCGGCGATCTCGACGGTCAGGTCGATGGGGAAACCAAAGGTGTCGTGCAGCTTAAAGGCAACGTCGCCCGGAAGCACAGCGCCCTCGGCAAGCGCTGCCAGGGCCTCGTCCAGGTAAACACGGCCGTTGTCGAGCGTCGTGGAGAAGCGCTCCTCCTCGGAGGCGACGATACCCTTGACGAGGGCGACGTTCTTGAGCAGCTCGGGATAAGCCTCGCCCATCTGAGCGTTGACTTCGTCGATGAACTTGGTCAGGAAGGCGCCCTCGATGCCCAGCAGGCGACCGTGGAACACAGCACGACGGAGCAGGCGGCGCGGGACGTACTCGCGGCCCTCGTTACCGGGCAGGATGCCGTCGGAGATCATAAAGTCGACGGCACGAGAGTGATCCGCGATGATGCGCAGGGAGCGGCTGGCACCGGAGTAATCGTCGGCGTCATAGGTCTTGCCGCTGACCTCCTCACCGAGCTTGATGAGGTGCTGCATCAGATCGCCGTCGTAGTTAGCGGTCTTGTGCTGCATGATGGCGGCCATGCGCTCCAGGCCCATGCCCGTATCGAGGTTGCGGTGCGGCAGCTCCGGCATGGAGCCGTCCTCCTGGCGGTCGTACTGGGTAAAGACGAGGTTCCAGAACTCCAGGAAGCGGTCGCAGTCGCAGCCAGGCTTGCAGTCGGGGCTGCCGCAGCCGACCTCCTCGCCCATGTCAAAGTAGATCTCTGAGCACGGACCGCAGGGACCGGTGGGGCCAGCGGCCCAGAAGTTATCGTCCTCGCCCAGGCGGGAGATGTGGTCCTCAGCAACGCCCAGAGAACGCCACACGTCGTGGGTCTCGTCGTCCTCGGTAAAGACGGTGAAGTACAGGCGGTCGAGCGGCAGCTTGAACTCCTTGGTGATGAGCTCAAAGGCCCAGGCGCAAGCCTGCTGCTTGGAGACGCCGCCAAAGGAGAAGTCGCCGAGCATCTCAAAGAAGGACAGGTGACGGCCGTCCTCGCCGATGCAATCGATGTCGTTGGTGCGGACGCACTTCTGGCAGGAGATAGCGCCGATCTCCTTCATGGTCTTCTTGCCCTGGTAGTACTCCTTAAACTGGTTCATGCCGGCGTTGGCAAGCAGCAGCGAAGGATCGTCAGGGACGAGGGACGAAGAAGGATAGAGCTTAAGACCGCGCTCCTCAAAGAAGTTGAGGAACTTGGAGCGGATCTCGGCCGTAGTCATTGACGGGTAGTCAGCACTCATAGAGGGAATCTCCTCGGTTTCACATCGAAACAGTTCAAACGTAATGATATTACCATCCCACCGCGCAAGTGCAAAAAAGAGGGCCGGCACAATGCCGGCCCTTCAGCGAAATTGCATGTTAGTGCGTATGAATATTAATCCGAATTACCCCGCTAGTTGTCATCATCGTCCAAGGAGCCGTCGATGCCGGTATTGGTATCGTCGTCCGAGTTGGAATCATCCTCTTTGGCAAAGGGGTTCTTGAAGAAGCCCGTGGCATCGGGCTGCAGACCAGAGAGCTTAATCCAGGGATTATCGAACTCGGGCTTGGGCATGGCCTTGGCCTCGGGCGCAGTCTCGTTGCCGATGAGCTCGGACTCGTAGATGAAGGTGTCGTCGCCGAGCGCGTCGTAGGCGGCGACCGGGTTGCCATCGGCATCGCGGTACGGCGTGCCCTTAAACACGGCGCCGTCATAAGCCACAAGCTGGCGGCCGGTCTCATTCTCGAAGTAGTACACGAAGATACCCTTGAGGGCCGCACATAGCGGGATGGCAATAATCATGCCGATGGGGCCCATGAGTGCCGAGCCAATAACGAGCGCCGTGAGGCTCATAATGGGATGCACCTGCACCGAGCTCTGCATAACCTTAGGCGAAATCACGTTATCGGTGACGTTTTGCGCGACCATCGTCACGATGAGCGTCCATAACGCCAACATGGGGCTGAACATGAAACCAAGCACTGTGGCGATTGCTGCGCTCACCCAAGGACCGACGACCGGAACCAAATGCATGATGCCGGTAAAGATAGCCATGAGCGCCGCATACGGATGGCCGATGATCATAAAACCGATAAAGGCCAAGATGCCGCCGCAGATAGACGTCACGACCATACCGCGCATGTAGCCGCCGACAGAGCGAGAAAGGATGGCGACCATAAAGCGGTACGAGGTCTCCTTCTCCTGACCGATGATGGTGCAGATCTCGTGGTGCATGCGAGGGTAGTCGCAAGCCATCCAGTAGGCAAGCACCAGACCAAGGAAGATCACGAATAACTGCGAAGCCGTATTGGTGATGAGCGGGAACACACCGCGGCCAAGCTCGGCAGCGATCTGAGACACATACTTCGATGCCACGGTAACCAACGACGAAAGATTATCGTCCAAATACTCCTTGAGCGGCGTGTTGTTGAGCGTCTTGGCATGCGAGATCATCTCATTGAGATCGCCACCCGCAACACGAAGCTGCTCGGGCAGGCGGCTCAGGACTTCCATGATCTGACCAAAGAGAATCGGCGACAAGATGCAAACGACACCGACGAGCACGGCAACAACAACAATAAGCGCGATAAGCGAACCGATGCCGCGATTCACGCCATGGTGCTCGAGCCAGTTGGTGACCGGGGACATCACAAAAGCAATGATGGAGCCGACGGCAAGAAACTCAATAACCGGTGCCAGGATGCCCATAAGGTTAAAGATGACAGCAGCAATAACAATGCAGCCGACAACAGCCCAAATGCGCAGCGTCAGAATGCGGGTGTCGCGCAGCACGCGATCGGTTTGTTGGGGGTGCTCACTCATGAACGAATCATCACTCCGTCGGGGTCAATCTTATCTTGAATCTTCTTAAGGGTACGGCGCAGCAGGCGCGAGACCTGCACTTGCGAGATGCCAAGCTTCTTGGCAATCTCGATCTGGGTCATGCCCTTAACGAAGCGCAGCTCGATAACCTCGCGCTCGCGCGGCGAGAAATCGCGGATGGCTTCCTCGATTACCAGGCGGTCATCGGTAAAGTCGAGCTCGTTGTCGTCGTCGGCATAGCGATCGAGAATCGAAGGCGCATCATCGGAATCGGACGCACCGGGGGCCTCGATGGGCACCGAGGTGTAAGCCGAGGACGATTCCATGGCTTCGAGCACCTCGTCGACGGTCACGTCCAGGTATTCGGCGATTTCCTCAACCTTGGGCGAACGCTGCAGCTCGTTGGTGAGCTTGTCGGTGGCCTGGTTAACCTTGGCCGAGAGCTCCTGCAAGCGACGGGGCACGCGCACGCTCCAGCCCTTGTCGCGGAAGTGACGCTTAATCTCGCCCAAGATGGTAGGCGTGGCAAACGTGGTGAACTCGAGTCCGCGCTCAGGGTCAAAGCGGTCGATAGCCTTGAGCAGGCCCAAATAACCAACCTGCATCAGGTCATCGAGCGGCTCGCCGCGGTTCTTAAACTTGTTGGCAAGAAACCTTACCAGGTTCATGTGGGACATGACGAGCTGCTCGCGTGCGTCCGGGTCACCGGTCTCTTTATAGCGACGAAACAGCTCGCGGGTTTTCTCCTTGTCCCAAGCGGTCTTACCGCTCCGGGAACGTTCGGTCATATTAGATATCCGCCTTGAGGTCGAGGGAAAGCGTTAGGGGCGCCGCAGTCTTTTCGTAGGAGTCGCACACGCTCGCGAGGATGAGCTCGGCATACACCGCAGCCTGGTCGTCTTCATCGACCGTAGCCTGGTCGCCAAAGGTAATAGTCATGCCAACGTGGGTCTCATCGACATCGAATTTGATGGTGATGTCATCGCAGTCGACCGCGGTGCAACCAAAGATGAAAGCCTCCTCAGCAGCCATGCGGATGTCCTCGATGCGATCGACAGACATAGAGCACAGGGCACCAACGTTGGCTGCCGTCATGCGCACAAGGCGAGCGAGACGCGGGTCACCGGCAACGGTCAGCGTGATAGGGCAGTTTGCTTCGCTACTCATCGCAGGACTCCTCAGAGGTCTCGGCGGGCGGATAGGGGGAATACTGAGCCGGCCTGGGTACAGACTTCTGCCCATCATCGGCGCCCGCGGCGGCCTCGTCCTCGCCAATTAGGACGCGCTCGGTAGGCTGCTCGGCCTCCGCAGCGGCAGCGGCGAGCTTGCGATCGGCGTCGGCTGCAGGAGCCTTCACCTTATTGAAGAGCTTCTGCACAGCACCGGCGGCAGAGTCGGTCACGCTCGACACAGCATTGCTGGCCTCGGCCATGCTGCCCGTAACCTCGGAAATGTCGCGAACCACGGCTTCGACCTCTACGAGATTGGAGGTAAGGGCATCAACTGCCGTCTTGCTCGACTTAAGCAGCGGCTCCATCTGGGCAAGCGCCGGCGTAAGCTCATCGACAGCGCCATCGAGCTTTGCCACCACAGGCTGAGCCTCGGCGATGGTGTTGTTGAGGTCGTTCACGGTCTTATCGAGCGAGTCGACAACATTGCGGGTCTTGCGCAGGGTAAGCGCGAGCTCAGCGATGGCCCACACGCCGGCAACGGCGAGCAGCAGCAGGGCGATTTGAATGGGACTCATACAAGCCTCCCGAAGGAATCGATATACAGACGATTTCCATGGTACCCCAAAGAGGACCGAACATGCCAAGAGCAGCAACGTGGGACAAAATTATCAGCAGCTACTTCGGTGCATTCCCGCTGCGGTCGCGTTCGCTTTGCTCTACGCGCCATTCTTCCCAACCGCGGCCGGCAGGCTGCCAGAACACGCCGCGCTCCAGTCCCTCGGGCAAATAGCGCTGATCGACCCAGCCTTCGGGATAATCATGTGGATACTTATACACACCGTATTCATCGCTGCCCGGGCGATGGCGATCGCGCAGATAACTCGGCACCTCGCGAAGCCCACTAGAATGGATATCGGCCAGCGCCGCATCGATCGAAGCCTCACACGCGTTGGATTTTGGCGCCAAGCACACATAGAGTGCAGCCTGAGCCAGGTTAATGCGGCACTCGGGATAGCCAATGACCTCGGCAGACTTAAACGCGGCATGCGCCACCAAAAGCGCCTGCGGGTCGGCGTTGCCAACATCCTCGGAAGCCTGAATCATAATGCGGCGAGCGATAAACTTGGGATCCTCCCCCGCATCGATCATGCGCGCAAGCCAATAGACGGTGGCATCGGGGTCGCTGCCTCGCATGGACTTGATGAACGCGCTAATAATGTCGTAGTGCATGTCACCGTTTTTGTCATACGAAAACCCACGACGCGGATTGGCGATCTTCACGTCATCCACGGTGATGGGATAGCGCTCCCCCGCCGCAGGCGCTGGCGTTCCCTCGGTATCGGGACGCGTGACGGCAATCTCGCTCGCAAGCTCGAGCGTCGTGAGCGCCGAGCGAGCGTCACCCGCTGCCAGCGTGCAAATGGTCTTGACCGTATCCTCATCGGCCGAGAACTTTCCGTTCAAGCCCTGTGGTGCCTCGAGCGCACGCTCAATAAGCGTGGCGATATCCTCATCCTTCAGATGTTCAAGCTCCACCACGCGCCCGCGCGACAACAGTGCCGAGTTGACCTCAAAGTACGGGTTCTCTGTCGTAGCGCCAATCATAATGACGGTACGGTTCTCAACTGCATGCAGCAGGGCATCCTGCTGCGACTTAGAGAAGCGGTGAATCTCATCGATGAATAGAATGGTGCGGCGGTCGTAGGTATTCAGGCGCGTCTTGGCCTCGTCAATCACGCGACGCAGGTCCTTCACAGTACCCGTGACGGCGCTGACCTCGACAAACTCGCTCTTGGTATGGTTGGCGATAATGTGGGCCAGCGTCGTCTTACCCGTACCGGCCGGCCCGTACAGAATCACGCTCGAAAGCACGTCGTGCTCGATCGCGGCACGCAACCATGAGCCCTTACCGACGGCCTTGTGCTGGCCCACATACTCGTCGAGCGAATTGGGGCGCATACGCACCGCAAGCGGCGCATTTTTAAAGGAACGCTCGCGCGTCGAGGCAGAAAAAAGGTCGTCCATAGCCATCCCGTGCATCCATCAAAATCGTTGTTCCTCAACAGTATACCGAAAATATACGAACTACCGTTCGTTAATATAGGTACGATGCGGAAACTTCAGCCCCGGGAACAGCTTGCTCGTCAGCTCACAGAAATAGCCGTCCGTCATGCTCGAAATGTAATCCACTACGGTCTGATCTTTATCATCCTGCCATGCATAGGTGCGATTGTAGTAGGAAAGCTGCCGCTCAATGCGCGAAATGTGATGCTTAAAGATATACGAAGACTCGTCGCCTTCGTTTATATCCTGCAGGCAACGGTCATAGAGCTTTTCGAACGCCTCGCGCAGCTCCGTTTCGGAGTCGCCCTCGATGCCGCCCTTGCTATAGATCTTCTCGTAGTTCTCGCGCTTAGCGCGGCGGATTTCCTCGAACAGGTCCTCGCTCATCTCGATGCGCGGCTTGCCATAGCTGTGCTCGACGATATCGATAGAGGCATGCGTGAGAATCCAGCTGTTGTATGCTCCGCCAAGCCCATCGTCAAAAGCGTCGGGTGACAGCAGGCCCGCCGCAATGGCGTCTTGGCGATCACGCCCCGCATAGGCAAGAATATCCGAGATGCGAACGACACAGCCCTCAAGCGTCATGGGGCGCAAGTGCTCAATTGCGCTATAGCCTGTGGCAATGCAATCCTCGACGGTTCGATCGAACTGGTCAAAGGAACCCATGTCCGAGAGCTCGAACACACGCTGCTCGTACTCGCCGTTGTGGCAGAGCACGCCATCGAGCGTCTGAAGCGACACGTTGCGACCGTACAGCGCATCGAGCACGCGGACCGACTGCACGTTATGGAAAAAATAACGACCCGTGCGCTCGTGATAGATATCGTTGAGGAATCGCTCGCCGGCATGGCCGAAAGGCGTGTGCCCCAAGTCGTGACCCAGACCGATCGCTTCAATCAGATCGCAGTTGAGCCCGAGGGCGCGACCGATATCGCGCGCAATGCGCGAGACGAGCTGCACGTGTAGACCACGACGCGACAAGTCGTCGTTGCTTCGAAAGCTAAAAACCTGCGTTTTGCCTGCATAACGGGTGTACGCCGGTAGATGGAGGATTTTTTCGGTATCGCGCATAAACGCCGGACGCATAAGCGTGCCTTTGTCCGCATCGCGATCGACACGACGAATGACCTGGTCGTCGTTGCAACGATACGGATTGACAGTGCCCGAAGCACGATTGGCGGCAATGCGCTCGACGAGCTCGGGCGACAACGCCGAAGGAATACGGTCCATACGCGCCTTGATGGCGGCCGTTTCTTGATTAGTTGCCATGGCATGCTCCTTAAGAACGATGCGCAATCGGTTACAGAGTGCAGCCCACGACCTCGATTATGGCAAAAATCGGCACTAAAAACGGGAGCAATGGCAGGGAGCGCGATTTTGTGAAGAGGCAGGAGAGGGCCAGGGCCAGGAGTGCGACGGCAAATGCCACGATGCCACCCATAGGGTCGAGCGTGCAAAGCGCGAAGAGTGCTTTGGCGTCCCCCATGCCAATCCCCGGGGCTTGACGAAGGCGCCGCCAGAGCGACTCAGTAAGCATAAGGGCAAGGTAGACGATGACCGCAAGACCGGCATGATCAAGTGCAGTGTTAACGCCCCTGTCGAGCCAAACGCCTGCTAACGCCGCCACGGCACATGCGCCGGCAAGCTCATTGGGAAACCGCCGCTCACGGGCATCAATCCACGCGCCGGCAAAGATGCAAATCCAAAACGGGATATAGATCATCGAAAACCTCCTTGAGCAGCTGCTCAAAAGCAAAAACCACCACAAAGGTGCCTGTCCCCTTTGCGGTGGTTTTGGTGGTGGTTATTTGGCGCCTTGCATGACCTCGTCAAGGGTAACGCTGACGGCGTGCTGCGTCGGGACCCAGTCGACCTTCAGGAACAGCGCGGCCACCGTGATGGGGATATAGCTGAACATAAAGATCGGGAAGGTAAACAGGTTAGTCACCAGACGCCACTTTTGCGGGCAGTGAATGTGCTTGTACTCAAAGATAGTCGTGAGCAGCGCCAGGATAAAGAAAGTCAGATACATCATGGCGAAGGTCATAATGAGCGAAGCGGCACAGGCCTGCATCTCGACTTCGGTAGCCAAAAAGCCGTGCGAGAGTCCACCCACGATCAGGAACGTCGCATTGGCGAGCATCGAGATGAGCGACAGCAGCATACCCGGGGCGATCGTCATGAACATGTCGTAGGCGGCAAAGCGATGGTAGCGGAAGGTCGACTTGACCAGGTGCTTACCGTAAGTAAAGAACACCTGGTAGAAGCCCTTGGTCCAACGCATGCGCTGTTTCCAGGACGCCTTAAACGTCACGGGTTGTTCGTCAAAGAACTCCGCCGGCGCATAGCCAATGCGAATGCCGTGAATGGCGCAGAACGTGGTGAACTGAATATCCTCGGTCAGCGTGTGGAACTGCCAGCCGTGCATACCCTCGATAACACTGGCGGAGATGAGGTAGCCCGAACCCGAGACAGCGCAAGAAGTCTTGCAGATATTGCGCGCGTTGTTGAGAAAGCGCGCCTCACGCAGGTACCAAGTGGCATTAGCTGCCGAGATCCACGAGCTGCCGAAGTTCTTGGAGTTACGATAGCTCGTGACCACGTGGAATCCCTGGTCAAAGGCATCGTTCATCTTGGACACGTAATCGCGGGAGATGACGTTATCGGCATCGAAGATAAAATAGCCCTCAAACGTGTCGGGATACTCGTTAAGGATGCGATCAAAACCAAAGTCCATGACCCAGCTCTTACCCTTGCGGGCCAGGTCGTTGCGCTCATAAACGATGGCGCCCGCCTCGCGCGCGAGCTGCGCCGTGTTGTCGGTGCAGGCATCGGCGACCACGAAGACCTCGATAAGCTCGGACGGATAATCCTGATCCTTGATGGAGCGAACGAGGTTGGCGATCACGGCCTCCTCGTTATGCGCCGCGATAAAGAAGGCATAGCGGTGAAGTTTTTTGGCCTTGGGAGGCGCGACCTCGCCACGAAGAGCGCCAATGACAAAGAAGACCACCTGGTACAGAAAGCAGACCGTGAGCAGCGTAACCACAATCTGGTTAAAGATCACGATGGGCGTGTTAGTTTGTAAAAAGGCGAGCATGCAGGCTCCCGAGAACGCGTTACGTAAACAACCGTATATCTTACCGCAGGCTTACCGAGTTCAAGAAACAACCTAATACCTTGATTATCGACTTCATCCGAACACCTCCCACATTCATCCGTACATGTACGGATGAATGTGGGAACCCGATACCCTGAGGGCCGGACCGGCCGGCCCCGGAAGATCGGAGGACGGCATGTCCGGAAAGAGGAAGAAGGGTTCCGCGAAAGCGGCCCCGAGGGCCTACGGAAGGCTCACGAGGCACGAGCGGGACACGGTCCAGAGGATGCTGGAGCGCAGGGCCTCGTGCAGGGAGATCGCGAGGGAGCTGGGCAGGTCGCCCTCGACGGTGAG
>CALBBA010000177.1 GCA_937926755.1 uncultured Collinsella sp. | reverse complement strand
CGATGTAGGCAGCGGATATTCGCATTGCATCGGCAGTCGTCTTGCCAACCGCCTGAGGCCAACCTCCACGACATAGTAAATCGGCGATGCCGGCGATGCCGTTAATGGATCCAAGTGCCGCTTTGATGGCGCATCCGTTAAGCAGTGATTCGAGCGAGACCGCCCTTGTGGAAACTCCGAGTTCGGCCAGAGTCATTGTTTCCATGCGCAAGCGTGATATGCGCCCGATGCCGCTGTGCATCGGTTGGTCGGCATCATTTGGCGTTGCTGACCCCGTAAGCAAAAACTGCCCTGGCTCACCAGCCCTACGATCGCATTCAAAACGTATTGCGTCCCACAATTTCGGCTCTTCCTGCCACTCATCGATGAGTCTCGGTGTTGCGCCGACTATCGCTTGAGCCGGGTCGATCTTGGCAAGCTGCAACGCGGCAAAGTCTCCGGCTGGGTCGGAGAGAGACAGCGATGATTCGGCGAATTGCTGGGCCGTAGTCGTCTTTCCGCACCACTTCGGTCCCTGAATGAGCACGGCGCCAAAAATGCCAAGATCGCGTTCGATTGAGCGATCGATGCATCTATCCATATATCCATTCATAGAACTCCCCGCCAATCATAGAGCCGTCATGTTATATAGCATTCTACCAGCGCGTGAAACATTTTGACGACAATCTATGACACAATTTGACGATGTCTTGTGAAACAAATTGATGAAATTACGTGACACAATTTGGCGAAGTTTCGGAAACACTTTTAGGCCATCCGTGAAACACTCTGCGGCGGCATTAATCCAAGTGCGCGCGGTCTAAAACCCGTCCAAGGATGTCGCCTGTATCGCCAATCGGCAGAAGGTGGTTTACAACTGTGGTTTTAGTACTAAGATATGCTTCTAACAAATTGCATTAAAGGCTCGAGTTTCGGGGGAAACGAGGCAACGTGACTATGACGTGCTCTATGGTGGTCAACAGCAAGAGCGGTAATACCAGGATGGTTTCGGGGGCGATCAAGCGCGCCCTGCAGGCCGCGGGCGCTGAATTTGTCCACGCCGCCGCACTGAGCGATGACGCAGATCCGGAGCAGGTTGCGCTCGAGGCTCAAGGTGCCTGCGCTGCCGACACGGTGCTCGTGGGCTTTTGGTGCGACAAGGGTACATGCTCGTCTTCGGTGGCGGCGTTGCTCTCCGCCCTGCACGGCAAGCGCGTCTTCTTGTTTGGCACCTGCGGCTTTGGTGCCAGCGAGGACTACTATAGGCAAATCATCGATCGCGTGTCTTCTAATTTGGCCGGAGATGCCGAGCTTGTGGGCTGGGCCATGTGCCAGGGCAAGATGGGTCCCGCGGTTAAGCAGCGCTACGAGGCGATGCTTGAGCAGGAGCCCGAAAACGCGCGCTATAAGATGCTGCTCGACAACTGGTTTACCGCAAAGGATCATCCCACCAAGGAGGATCTCGACAACATGGCCAAGGCTGCTAAAAGGGCCGTGCTGGGCGAGTCGCCCTGTCGTTTTCCCAAAATGAATATGTGAGTGAAAGCCTCGAAAGTATCGAGGCTTTTTTCTTGACAGGTGCACGCGGCGTGGCAAGCGACGGATGCGTCATGCCTGGCAACACATTCTCGACCAGCCCTGTGTGGTGCTCAAGCGGGATCCGCATGTGCGGGCAGATGCCTTTCCAGAGCAATTTACATCCGAGCAATTTGCCGAGGTGGCGTTGCGATCTGGGCTGAGAGCTGCATGAGACTGCCATAGGGCTCCAATAGGGGGTCAAAAATAAACGATACTCAAAGTAGTTTAAATTTAATGTTGGGGGGGGGTACGATATTCTTGGTAATGCAATATATCGAACCCTCTATGGCGAACTTGCGTAGGGGGTTAGTCACAGGCATTGGATAAAGCAGACTAATTGGGGGTGCGGACGATTTCTTGGACCGCGCCTAGGCGTATCCAAGCTTCCTGCG
>CALBBA010000176.1 GCA_937926755.1 uncultured Collinsella sp. | reverse complement strand
AACGGAGAACCGCCCGCCGATACCGAAGTTCTTGTACAAAAAACTATCAACACCCGCATCGCGACCCTGTTCGCCAAAGGTGATCTCGGGCATGCCGGTCATGATAATGATGCGACACTCGGGCAGCCGCTCCTTGATGCGCGCCGCCGCCACGATGCCGTTGGAATCATGCTCGGTGCATACGTCCATCAGTATCATGTCCGGGCGCTCCTTGAGCGCGACACCTAAGGCCTCGGAGGCATCGGCGATGGCGGAAACAACGGTCATATCGGGCTGGTCGCCAACGGAGCGCGCCAGGCTCTCGCGCAGGATGGCCTGGTCTTCGACTATAAGGACGCGAATCATGAGCTTCTCCTCCGAACAGCAGCGTTGGGCGTAAGCGGAATGGTTACCGTAAGCGTAAAGGGTGGGGCGGCGTGGACCTCTAGGCTGCCACCCAGATCTTGCGCGACATGCCTCATACCTGGGATACCCGTTCCCTCGCGATACGATACGGGGGCCGGGGACCCGTCGTTAGAAATCGTCATGCGCGCGACGGCGCCAGCATCCGCCCCCTCCTGCCACAGACGCACGTGGACCCGATGCGCCTGCGCATGCTTGGTGGCATTGGTCGAGGCCTCACGGATAATCTGCAAAAATGCGGTGGCGACACGCGCGTCCTCAGGCAGCGCACCCTCAACATCGATCTGCACACTCACCAAACCAAAAGCATGGACGATATCACCCAGCTGTTCTGCAGGCTCGCTGGCACCGCCACCGCGCAGATCGGCAGCGATTGAGCGCAGCAACGGATCAATCTGCTCGATCGACTCATCGTCCAGACGCCCCTCCTCCAAATAGCGATGAAGAATGGACAGGCGCTGCCCGATCACGTCGTGCACGCGAGCGCGCATACGTAGGTAGGCCGCATTGTCAGCAACTTTTTTGACTTCTTCGATCTGGGCTTGGAGCTCTTGGCCCGCAAGCTCAAGCAGGTGGTTGGCTTGCGCCAAGCGGTCATGAGCATGCGCGTACTCTGTCACATCAAGACCGATAATGCGCTCGAACGAACGGCCCGAAACCATAACGCGATCGCGCACAAATAGGCGAATCTCAGCGGGAGAGACCTCGACCACCGCACGCGCCTCACCAAAGCGGTCCAGATTAATCCGCACACGGTTCCTGCTGCTTTCGGGCATTTGCATGCTCAGTTTGCGCAGGTCGTTCCATGTGCTGCTCATGTCGCCTAGGTCGGTGGGCATATGAAGTTCCACCAGGTTTTTGCGCATGCAGCGGTTCATGAGCAGCGGACGGCCCCTCGGGTCCAGATACAGGATGCCCACGGGAATCACGTTGATGGTCTCGATCGTCGAGAACATGGTGATATCCTCTTGGCGGTTACGGACGTCCATCAAGAGCGCCGCGATGGAGCGGAACAGGAAGAACGCTCCCTCTGCGATAAGGACAACGGTCCACGCCGAGCCCATGGCAAAAACCACCGGTGGTGTAACGGCGACAACAAGCAGCAACTCGGCCAACATGACGGGGCGGCGATAGTGCACCATAAGTACCACGCCATAGGCAAAGATCGCGGCATTGAGCCACAACGCTCCGCCCATTGCCCCGGCGCAAACGTCAAGCGGCGCCACCAGATACGAGCCAGACGACGCGAATAAGATGAGCGCCGAAATTATCAGGTGAAGCACAAGGCTCGCCTCGTAGGCGCAAATCACCTTACGGTTATAGGACGAGCGGCGCGATGCGATGAGCGGGACGTGGATCGTCTGCAGACACGCAGCCAGGGCAAAGACGACATCGAGCGCAACGATTTGGGGAAGGATGAGCGAAATCTGCATCGTCACTCACCCGCCCTCGGCATCAAGACGATCATGCGCAGCTGGCCGGGCTCGCCCTCAAAGCGGTATGCCACGTTGCGCCCTTGCAGAGCGCTTTCGAGCTCTTGCGCAGCGGGCGTCTGCGAAAGATCTTCATCATCGTTGGAAAAAAGTGTGGCGCGCAGCTCGACACTGCATCGGTCATGGTCGCCCAAGTGATACATAAGCGCCGGATGGTCGGTGGTGTAGGCAAAAAACGCAAAGTCATACACGCAGTCGTACAGGGCGCTTACCGTACTGGCGTGCAACGGGCGCCGTATGGCGATAATCGAGGCGCAATCGATATCGATCGTGCGCAGGACGCTTGCGAGCTCGTTGGCGATGAGCTGAATGCGGTCGCGATCAAAACCGCTCTCCCCGTGCTGTGCCAACGTGAGCGACCCTTTGCGTTTGCAATAGGCGACGAGCATCTTGGCGCGCTGCAGCATGCGGTAACGCTCGTGCGAAGACGCTTCGTCGGTCAACGGCGGCAGCGAGCTCAGCAGGTCGTACATCCCTTCGAGCGCACGGGCAAGCGCTTGGTCCACGTCTTGGACCAGCAGGGTCTCGGCCTCTTGATCTGCCAAATGCGTCTTAAGGTCGTAGTCGGCGGCGAGCAGCTCGTTTTGACGCTGCAGCTCCATGCGACGATGTGCCAGTTCACGGTTAAGCTCGTTGAGCTCCGACACGTCTTGGGCAAGCAGCGCCGATCCGCCCAGCAGTGGAAAGGCACGGTACATTACATCGGGATCGGACGCCACGGCAAAGGCATGAGCGCGCCCGTGCTCCTGGGTCCGCAACTCCTCGCGCACGCCTACCGGCATTGGCTTTGACACCGGCGTGGCATAGGCCTCCTGCAAGTCGCGCGTTAGAACTTTGAGGTCGAGCGGCAAGGTGTCGAAGATGCCAGCGATGTCGTGATACGACGGAATGACACCGCAATCGAGACAGATTTCCATCGCCACCACGCACAGGACGCAATAGACGAGCGAGAAGTTGAGCCTCCATGCCCAGGGCACGCGCAGAGCATATGAGATGGCAAAGAATGCGCCGCCCAGCAGTACGAGCGCCGCCGTGCCCGAGAAACGCTGGATGCGAAAGGACGAGGACCGGCCAACCAGGATAAAAAAGGCCACGAAGTTAAAGGCCGTCCACACGAGGACGGCGAAATAACCCCAGCCGTACGTGTAGTCGTTGCTCCAGGTGTCGCTTGTGCGGTCAAAGCGGAAGACCTGCTGGTGAAAATCGTTGGTGAGCACAAATCCGATAAGCAGGATGGCCACAATCCACAGCGCAGCGCAGTAGCGGCGACCCAGGCGGTGCTGCTCCAGGCCCGCAAGGCGCAGACCACACAACTGGTAGAGCAGCGGAATGAGCGTCATGGGCACGTAGTACAGGTACCACAGCACGGTGGCATAGAACGGCGTGAACGACTTGTATTTGAGAATGACCTCGATCATCCACAGGGCGCAGATGGTGGCGACGGCAACAAGGCGGCGGCGCAGTACATAGTCCAAACAGCGCAGATAGACCGATACGCCCCAAATCGAAAATACAATTGCGGCGACAAGCAACGGCAGAGAGCTCGAATGGACGAGCGCATCCACGACCTCTTCGGACACCTCGCTATAGGCGGGCACGGTGTTAGAAAGTTTGGGGTCGAAGGCGAACAGCGCCGGCAAGACTGCCAAAAGCATGAGGAACAGCGCGGTGATGGCGCCGGCGATAGCAAAGACGCGGTGACGGTACACCTGATGTGTTATGCCAACAAGGAATCGCGGCATGGCGAAGAGCCTGCCGCCCCTGGGATCCGCCACGGGTGCGGATCGGGCGGCCGCGTGGCCGATATGTCGCTCGCGGGTACCCATAGTGCTTTTAGTGTACCGACAGGTGGGCCCAAAAAGCGGGCCACATGTCCCAAAATCCGCAGACGGCAAGGCGCCCGACGAGCATGAACTGCTCGCCGGGCGCCTTGGTTAGGAGGCTACGGTTGCTGGAGAGGCCTAGGACAGGTCTTCACCGTTCGAGGCGATGACCTTCTTGTACCAGTCGAAGCTCTTCTTCTTGGAGCACTTGAGGGTGCCGTTACCGGTA
>CALBBA010000175.1 GCA_937926755.1 uncultured Collinsella sp. | reverse complement strand
TTGTCGCAGCTGCTGCGTCGTCGCGTGCGGTGTTCGTGCTCATGATGCTGTTCACCCTGCTTGCATTCATTGCCGGCTGGGGGTTTAAGCCGCAAGCAGGTCGCGTCGCCGGACAGGCGGATGCCGATCCGGCAGAGGAGGGGAAGCGCGCGGGCCAAAGCTCCAACCCCAACACGTCCGCCCGCACCACCTTCGCGGCCAGCATCAAGACGGTCTTCACCAACAGCGTCCTCGCGCTACTTTTCTGCATCATCTTTCTTTCGAACTTTGGCTACGGAGCCTTCGACCCGCTGGAGTCGTTCTTCTATCGCGACGTCCTGCACGTCGGCGTCGAGTGGATGGGCTGGCTATCGTCGGCTTCCGGCGTGGGCGCGGTGCTGGGTGCCATCCTGGCGCTCCGCATGCCGCCGCGCCTCGTCAGTCTTAAAACGCTGCTCGTGGCGCTTATGTCCGTGGGCCTGGGAAGCCTGCTCTACGTGGGCACGCCGTACGTGGGTGTGGCCCTCATCGGTCAGATCGCCCTTGGCGTTGCCTGGGGTGTCGTCAATCCGCTCCACAACACCATCGTGCAAACGACGGCTCCGCTCGATCAGCTCGGCCGCGTTAACTCGGTCATGGGCTTTGGCAACATGTTCGCCGGCGTGGCCCCGCTGGCGATTGCCCCGTGGCTGGCGTCGACATTTGGCGTGCAGCAGACGCTCGTAGGAGCGGGCATAGTCGTAACGGCGGTCCCCGCGGCGCTGCTGCTGTTTGGACGCCGACACTTGGATCGTGCAGCAGAGCAGTAAAACCGTCACAACAATCGATGAAAATCGCGATTTTGCCGAAAAACGTCGAATGTTGTGATGGATTGTGCTGGGAACCACCACGAAGGGGCCAGGCACCTTTGTGGTGATCGGGCCCCAACGACCCGCGCATTGGTATACCATGTACGCCGCTTGCGAATACATCCCACACCGCCACGCAACCCAGAAAGGGCCCCATGGACGCCACATTCAGCCACATCAAAGCCGTGTTCTGCGATATCGACGGCACGCTGCTCACAAGCGAGCACATGGTGTCCCCGCGCACCGTGGCGGCCATCCGCGCCCTGCGCGAGCGCGGCGTGCTCTTTGGCCTGTGCACCGGGCGCGACGCCCACGCGACCGAGGCCATGTACGAGCTCTGGGGCATCGAAGGCCTGGTGGACGTGCTCGTGGGCAGCGGTGGCGCCGAGGCCATCGACCGCGCACACGACATCAACGAGCTGAGCTATCCGCTGCCGGGCGAGACCATCGCGCGCATCTGCAAGCACATGGCGGACCTTCCGGCAACGCCCGTTTGCCCCCGAGACGGCGTGTTCTACGTTCCCGAGAGCAATGCGTGCGTGGAGCACCTGTCGCAGGTCGATGGCGTGCCCTACAAGGTGGTCGATTTTGCCGAGTTTTTGCGCGAGCCGCAGCCCAAGGTGATGTTTACCATGGCGCCCGAGGTGATGCCGCAGGTCATCGAGCGCGCATCGACGTTCGTCGACGACACCGTCAAGGCAGCCGCCCTGCAAACCACGCAGCGTCTCTACGAGTTCATGGATCCGCGCGTGTCCAAGACGCGCGGCCTTGTGCGCGTGGCGGAGCTCAACGACATGGAGCTCCAGAGCATCTGCGTGTTTGGCGATGCCGATAACGACACCTGCATGGTTGTCGACGCCGGCGTGGGCGTGGCCATGGCAAACGGCAGCGATGCCACCCGCGCCGCCGCCGACTTTGTAACCGCCAGCAACGACGAAGACGGCATCGCGATCTTTATCGAGGAGCATCTGCTGTAGCGCAGGGGGAGAGTCACCACAAAGGGGGCAGACGCCTTTGCGGTGGCCTCAGGCGATTTGGGCGAATTGATGCCTATAATCTGCGCGCAAATTCAGATATGGTTGTCTGAACATTACGCTTCTAACTACCGATGGATGAAAAATATTCCCATTAATTTGGTAGTCTATTCCTCCCGGTTAATGACCTACCGTTCACAGGATGCTTGCTCTTGAGCAAAATGTTGTGCAAATAAATCTAATGCCATTAAAAAATAATAGGCAACTAAATTACCAGCAGAAACAAAAAATAGATAGCGAATAAACGAAGGTAAATCCGAGCAAATGTCAAGAGAATTGAGAATTCGCTACAAAACTATCGGTATTTTTGCTTAGATGTTCAAACAATCGCTACAATATGGATTACTAAGCGTGCGCAATTACAGATTGCGCAGATACGTTTGATAGTGAAAGAGCAAGATCGCGGTCTCTTGGGGAGGAGGCATCGATGACAGCAAATTCAAATAAATCTAAGCAAGGTAATAAAGCGGCGCATCGTGTGATAGCGGGTGTTTTGTGCGGAGCTTCTGTCTTGAGCTTGGTACTGTCGCTCGTCATGCCCCCGATCTCCCAGGCCATTGCTAATGATGCCCAGGCAGCCTCTACCGAGAAAACTGTAATGGGGGGGGGGTTCCTCAAGTGAGTCTACTGATGTAGACAACACTGGAGGGGATGTCGAAAACCAGAATAGTGACGAGGTCGAGGGCGGCGAGACTGGCGACGATGCTTCCGAGGCAGATCCGTTGTCTGATGACGCGGAAGCCGAGGGTGCTGCGCAACCTGCGGATGATGGAGAGCCCGTCTATAAGGTCGCTACTATTGCAAATGAAGGTGAGGCTCACGGACTTCAACAAGATACGGACGGTTACACGCTGCTGGAGAGTGACGATGATTGGACTACCTATCTTGCCATGGAGAAGAAGCCCGAAAAGCTGCGTCTTGCGGCTGATATTAGTTCGAGTACATCAATCACCATCAGCCAAAACACCACGATCGACCTTGCGGGGCACAAGCTTAATTACCGCACCGGCAGCAACGACACGTTCATTACGGTTAAGAGTGGCGCACTTACCATTGAGGACTCTGCAACACCAATCGATACGACTTCTCTTGTTGATGGTGATCATCCCGGCCAGCCCGCAATCATGGCATGGGATGCCAGCAACAAAGCTACTCTTACCTACTATGTGACATCAAGCGTGCCTAATGAGGACCGCCTTGGCACCACTGAAACCACAACTAAGCATGTCGTCAGCGGCTTCGGTGCAATTATCGGTGCGTCCGAAAGCGGATCGGTTCAACAGGTCATTTCCGTTCAGGATGGCGGTACGCTTAACCTCACCGGCGGTATGATCACAACGCCGAATAACTTGGCTAACAATGGCCATATTATTTTTGCCGAAGGCAAGAATAACGATACCCAAGTGAATATCAGCGGCGGCTATATCACTGGCGCGAATCTTAATCAGCAGCGCGGAGGCTGGGGCGGCGGCCTGTGCGTAGTAGGCGCGAAAGTCACAGTCAACATGACCAACGGCGTGATTGCCGCGAACAAGGCCGCTTCTGGTGGCGGCATTTATGCTGAAATGCAATCCCACGGTGGAGGAGCTGGAGGATGT
>CALBBA010000174.1 GCA_937926755.1 uncultured Collinsella sp. | reverse complement strand
GTCTGCGCTCGCGCAGATCTAAGCCGACTCGTTCACGGATTGCGGAATTGACGCGGCGGTCAGCCGGCAAGACCAGACTGGGATAAGGGTCGATGGACGCTCTGCTCCATCGACCCTTTCCTTGCCCGAGTCTGCGAGCTGGTCGGCGTTCCGTGCAACGGAACCCATATCTTGCAGCGCCGCCGCGAGAACGGTTTGTGCGCACAACCCCACATCTTGCATTGCTCGAGGATGGTTGATTTTGGGATGCGCCTGCGTGGGGCTTTCTGCGACCCCCGCGCAGGGGGGTGCCGAACCACGAACCCGAACCCTTGGGGGAGTTTGAGGGGGCCTGCCCCCTCATGCACGCGCCGCCGCGTGCCGCCAAGCCGCAGGCGCGGAGCGACCCTAAGTCGCGGAGAACCGACAGTGGTACACTGTCGGCGCGCCCTCTTTTCCGTAGGTAAAAGGGGAGTGCGTTACCCTTTTGTTCCAAAAGCCGGGAGGTGCCGCCGCCGATGGGTAAGCAGTACGCAATCCTTCGAGTCCAGAAGTGCAAGGGCGCAGAGATAGGCGCCATGCAGTACCACAACGACCGCGAGCCGGGAAAGCACACGAACCCGGACATAGACCAGTCCAGAACCCGGCTGAACCGCGAGATGTGCCCGCACGCCGACTACGAGGGCGAGGTTAAGGCGAGGATTGACGAGGGGTACTCGGGTGCCCGCAAGGTGCGCAAGGATGCCGTGAGGCTCGTCGAGGGCATCGTGACGGCGAGTCCCGAGTTCTTCGAGGGGGCGAGCGACGAGAGTATTCGGGAGTTCTTCGATGACGCTTACGAGTTCTGCTGTGCCGAGTTCGGGGAATCGAACATGGTGCATTTCACGGTGCACATGGACGAGGAGACCCCGCACGCGCACTTCGGGTTCGTGCCGCTGAGGGACGGGAAGCTCTCGTGGAAGGAGTTCTTCCCGAGCAAGATGGCGCTGGGGGCGATGCAGGACAGGTTCCATGCCCGCGTAGGGGCGCTGTACGGCCTTTCTAGGGGCGAGAAGCGCGGTGACGGGGAACCGGTGCGCCGCCACAAGTCCGTGGCCGAATACAAGGCCGAGAGCAGCCGTATTCAGGCCGAGCTGGACGAGAAGACCGAGCGGCTTGAGTCGGCGAGGGCGGAGCTTGCAGCCGCCAACGACGAACTCAAGGCCGCGCGTGCGCAGCTCGCCGAGTGCCGGTCGCAGGTCGAGGGCTTCGCCGCGAGGTTTGAGAGAATCAAGGTCGAGCTGGCGCAGATTGCCGAGTGCCTGTCGGTGAGGGGCTTCCTCGGGAGCTTCAAGGCCAAGCTGGTCGAGTTCGCAGAGAACCCGATCTGCAAGACCGCCCTCGCTGCGGGGCGTGCCTTCGAGAACGCGCGCGACGGCAGGAGGGCTGAGAAGGTGCTCGTTGACGGTGCCAGGGAGAAGGTCGGGGAGATGGGCGAGCTGTCGAGGGAGATGGGCGAGTGGTCTCTGCTCGATGAAGTCGGGGATATGAGGGGTGCCCGCAGGGAGCTTGACGGCCACGAAGCCCCAGCGCGACCGCTCGATAATCAGGTGCTTTAATCAGGTATACTAATCTGGTATACTTATTGGGGAAGAAAGGAGAACGGCGGTGGTCAGAGTGCACGGGAACGCCCTCAAGCACGGGCTTACCAGCGAGGAAGTTGCGTATGCGTGGGAGAACCCGATTAGATGCCGTCAGCGAAACGGCACGGATGACCCGCCGCTCTGGATTTCGGTCGGCTCGCTTCCCGACGGTAGATTTGCCGAGCTGATTGGATTCATGGATATCGACGGCGTTTGGTGCGTGTTCCACGCGATGGTGCCGCCGACGAAGAAGTTCAAGCGTGAGCTGGGATGGAGGTAGACATGAACGGAATCGTTGCCGAGAACGGCAAGGTCGTTACCGATGAGATGATTGCCGATTGGGAGAGCGCACTTGAGCGCGACGAGTGGCCGAGCGGATGGGTCAACGTCGGTGAAATCGTCGAGGGCAAGCTTCCGAAGGCCGCGCCCGAGACCGTGACGCTGTCGCTCAAGGTTCCCGCCGCCATGAAGCGGGCGCTTGAGAAGGAAGCGAAGGCCGAGGGGAAATCGACGGGCGCATACGCCCGTGGAATCCTCGCCGACGGTCTCATGGCCATAGCGTAGCTCATTCAAACGAAAACGCCCGCCCAGCCTTAAGCCAGGCGGGCGGGTCGTTCGTTTGAGGTACAATTCGGCAAAGGCGAACGGGGCTCCTACCCCCCGAACGCTGACATTGAGGTCACAACTCAAACGCCACCGTAGTACCACAGCCCCATTCTAGCACGCGGGCATATGACTACAGCAAACTGGCAAACCATATCCGAGCTTGTGACCTCCCGAGACCCGGGAGGTTTTCTTTTATGGCGGGAAGCGAAATTAAACAAATTGATGGGACCGAGAACGGCCCCGAGAACGGCGGCTTGAAATCCGGCCCTTGTCTAATAGCCGGATTTCATGCACTTTCGTGCACTTCGCCTAGTTACTACAACCCCTATAGGGGTTGCAATAAAAATACGCTTTCGGTCGATATGGTTCGACTTTCCCTTACCTTCAAGGGTGACCGTGGCGAGTGGTTGAGCCGCAAGGGGGCGCAGCTAACGGACTGCGATGAGATGACCGCTTGGACGTCCAAAATCAGGCCGGGCGGGTGGTATGAGCTGTGGAGTTTCGCTTTGGGCGGCAGCTCCGTTGCCCTCGGCATCGGGTTCATGGAACCGTCCTGCAAGGTCAACATGCACAAGGGTTTCATCGAGTTCAATCCGAACAAGGTGGCTGGCGATAAAAGGTTTTACGGGCTGCTCAAGACGCTCAAGACGTGTGTGTCCAAGGCTCGGCTCAAGCGGTTCGACCTCGCATACGACTTGCCGCTGAGCCGCTACGACTGTCGCCTGAGCAAGGACAGGCGCATGTACAAGTCCGTTATATCGAACGGCATCACGGAGTATCTGGGGGTCAAGAACACCCCCGCCTACGTGAAGGTCTACGACAAAGCCGCCGAGCTGCATCTGGATACGGACAAGGTGCAGCTGACGCGCATCGAGATGACTTGCGACGGCGAGTGGACGGCGGAGCAGGTAGAGGAGCACTGGCCGCAAGTGCACGCGTGGCACAGCGAGGATGGGACAAAGGACTACATCCGCGTGATTGGAATCATGCTGGCCGAGAAGGCCGAGCGGAACGAGGATGTGGAAACGCTCGTCAACATGCTCGGACGCAGTAGCAAGCCCAAGGTTCGCGAGTACCTGCGCACACCGTGCGTAAAGCTGCCCGAGGGAGCCGCCTCCCTACTGCTGGCGGAAGCGAAAAGCTGGTGCGGAATGGTAGACGGGTCAATGTAGCAATGCGTGACTACGGGGCGGCGTGGTCTGCGCTCGCGCAGATCTAAGCCGACTCGTTCACGGATTGCGGAATTGACGCG
>CALBBA010000173.1 GCA_937926755.1 uncultured Collinsella sp. | reverse complement strand
GGCAGTTGTCGTGGTCCTCGCCGTAGTCGATGAAGCTGGGCGTGGCGGCGAAGCTGGTTCCGCCGCTCGTCGCGCCCATCAGCTCGGACTCCGCGACCTCGGCGGTCTTGGGGTTGAAATTCGTGGCGAGCAGGCCCGCGTTGATGACGATCTCCTTGAACGTGTTCTCGGGGATGCGCGTGAACTTAGACATATGACCTCCTAGTAGCTGGTCATGTACTCAATGGTCAGGTTGATGATTCGGCGCTTCACGGCGTTGTCCTCGTCGGCCATGGCGTTGCAGAACGGATCGCCCTGCATCACCCACATGCCGCCGCCGTCGCACGGCAGCAGCACGCCCGACAGCCCCAGCGCCCGGGCGACCTCCTCGGCCTTGGCGTTGGGCGCGGCCTCGGACGAGGTCCGGTACCAGAGGTTCACCTCGGAGTTGCACTGCGTGCCGAACGACGCGGTCGGCAGGTCGTAGGTGATGTAGGGCATCTTCGCCTCGCCCGGCACCGCCGAGTCGCGGTACACGGGCAGCCCGAAGCCCTCGAGCCACGCCTGCAGCACTGCCGCCTTAGTCGCCATCCGGCACCTCCCACTCCTCCGCGCTGCACTGGCCGAAGCTGAACGACGCGCAGCACGGCGCGGCGCCGTCGTCCGCGTTCGACGTGCAGCGGAATACCTGCCCGTCGAACGCACGCTGGAAGAGGTCGCCGTACCGCAGCGGCTCGTCGGTGGTCACGGTGTAGACGTTCCTCACGCCGTCGTGCTCCGCGATGCGCGAGGCCGTCGAGCTGTCGCGCACGATCGCCGCCGTGAAGCCGTCGCCGACGGCGAGGACGGTCTTGAAGCCGCCCTCGCCGTCAGGCTCGGTCTTTGCGACGAGCCTCGCGCACGCCACCGCCATGCGCTCGTACAGGCGGCTCACAGCTTTCTCCAAGGGTCGAGACGCGCCTTGAACTGCTGTCGCCACGTGATTGGCGAGCCGTCGCCGCCGACGCGCGTGTAGCTGTAGCCGCCAAAGCTCTCGGATGCGTACGGGCTGTCCAGCTCCTTGGCGTGCTCGGCCTGCCACGCCGCGATCTCGTCAGCGAGGTCGACCACGGCCTGCGGGATGGCGAGCGCCCAGACGGTGCCGACGAACTCCTCGTCCGTGAGCCCGTTGTAGGGCCACGCGTGCAGTCCGTCGTTGAAGGTCGAGCCCGTGATGCGGACGTACTGGCCCTCCTTGAGGCCGAGGGCCGCGGGCGGCACGAGGCGGCCGTCCTCGATACGGACGCGCCCCGTGCGCTTGTCGGCGACGAACCAGTTGCGCAGCGACAGAAGCACCTGCTCGAGCATCTCTGCGCCTATCGCTTATCGGTGATGACGGCAGCGAGCTCGGGGCTGAGGGTCTTGACGCCGCAGAGCATGTCGATGGAGACGGTGTCGGTCTTGGTCTTCTGGTCGTAGCCCTGGACTACGCGCAGGCCGAAGCCGTCGTAGGAGGTGGAGTACGCCTTGGGCGCGCCGAGCGGCATCTCGAGCTGGCGGGTCACGAGCGCGAAGGCGTTCTTGTGGAACGCGATGGACGGCGTGTAGTTGGCCGTCTCCGCCGTGGTCTTCTGCACGTTCTGGTCGCAGTAGAAGTCGAGGCCGTACTTGCGGCCAAGCGATGCCTCCTTGAGGGCGGTGCCGTTGTCGCCGACGGCGGAGGCGTTGGTGAACGCCTCGGTGTTGAGCAGGTCGGCCTCGGCCTGGGAGCCGTAGACGAAGCGGCGCTCCGTGGAGGGCGCCTTGGCGTCCACGAGGAACTTGCGGGCGGCGATGATGTCCGCCACGGCGATGGCGCCCTTGGTGTGGTCGACGCGGTTCGTGACGTCCTTCTCAAGCTTGAGCAGGTAGCCGTCGATCTTGTCGGCGAAGGCCTGCATCGCCGGAACGAGGAACTGCTCGGAGAAGTCGACGATGCCCATCGTCAGCTCCTTGGACGTGACGGCGAACGTCACGTCGAGCAGCTTGTCCATCTTGACGGGGACCTTGCCCTCCGTGGCGTCCTGCACCTCGACCTCGGTGGTGAACTCCTTGGCCTCGAAGGTGGCGGGCTTGCGGACGGTGATGGTGTCGCCCACGCCGGCGACGAACTCGGAGGAGTAGTCGCGGTGGACGAGGTTGGCCATGACGGCGTTGGTGCGCAGAACGTCCAGCGCCTCGTTGGCGATGATGTTGGGTGTAAGGATGGTGTTCGACACAGATACCCCTTAGCCTCTCTGCTCCGCCTTGTACTTCATGTACTCGGCGGTGCTCATTTCGTTGATGTCCTTGCCGCCCTCGCCCTTGGGGGCGTGGGCCACGTCGGCGCCCTTGACGGTCGTGGTTGCGATGAAGTCGGCCCAGTCGGCCTTGATGCCCTCGGTGAGCTTGTCCGCACCCTCGATAGCGCCGTCCTTGACGGTCACGTTCTCGAGGTCGGAGACCTTGAGAACGGTCTCGATGCGCTTGGGGTCGACGCCCGCCGACTTGAGCAGCTCTCGGTACAGGCTGCGCTTCTCGGCTGCGGCTTTCTCGCCCTCGACCTTGGCCTTGTAGTCCTCTAGGTTCTTGACGGCAGCCTTGTACTTTTCCTCGTACTCGCCCGCGCCCTCGCCCTTGGCCTTGAGCGCGTCCAGCTCCTTCTTGTAGCCGTCCGCCTTGCCCGCGGCCTCCTTGAGCTCGTCGCGCTGCGCCTTGAGCGCGTCCACGCTCTCGGCGTGCTCCTCGATGATCTGGTCGATCTTCTCGTCCTCGATGCCCATTGCCTTGAGCATCTTTCGCGTGAGTGCCAACAGAATCTCCCTTGCTTCGGAATGGGCGGGTTCCCACCTATTGCCTCGGCAGGGCCCGCACCGCAATACCTCGCGGCAAGGGTGAGTATCCAAGCGGAGTAACGCGGCCCTACGCGCCACCCCTCAGGTGCTTCTCGAGAATCGCCCGGTACGTGTCTCCGTGGCCCGTTGCCGCCTTGCGCAGGAAGTGCTTGCCCTTCATGCGGGAGGTCCCCTCCTCGACGTATGGCGCGTACTCGACGTTGGTCCCGATGAAGCAGTCGTAGCCTTTGAGGAGGTGCGTGACGGAGTTGCGCAACCTGCCCGTGTCGACCGGGCACGTCGCCTTGGCGTAGCCCTCCGCGACGAGGCCTATCTCCTCTAGGCCCGTCTTATAGGCGCGCAGGAGGGCCTTCTCGACCTGCTCGATGTTGTTCTGCCGTATCTCGATGCACTCGGCGGTATCCAGCTTCGCAGCGTTTACGATCTCCTCGGTGATGAGGGTGCCGTGCCGGCCGTGGTCGCCGACGCCGCCGACGAGCCCGTAAGCCATCAGTCGAGCACCTCGCAGCCGTAGCCCACGCGGCCGTTGACGTCCGCCTCGATGGCCTCGATGGCCTGCACCGGCACGCCCTCGCACCCGAGCGTGCAGCCGTCGTCGGGCTCAACCTCGTCGCCGCGCTGCGTGCAGATGTAGGTATCCGGGAACGTGAAGCCGAAGCCCAGCTTTACGGCGCAGTCGCCGCAGTTCGCGCAAGTGAATAGCTCTTTCATGCCTGCCCCAATCTCTCTGCAGGCAGTGTCACGGCACGGTCACGCGGCATGAAAAAAGCCCCGCCGTGGCGGGGCCCGCTGTGATCTATTGGATTTTTACCTCGTGGGCCTTGTCCATCTCAAGCTCGATAGCAGACGGGCTCTCGCCTCTGAGGAAAAATGGAATCGGGAAGAAGTCAATCTTCCCCGTTTCCTTGTCGATAGCATACGGAGTGTCGCCCGGGGCCATCTTTCCATCGAAACCGAAACCGACGAACCAATGGTATTTGCCCTCGTATGCGCACACCGGGCCGTATCCGTCTACGGCCTCCTCTTCCAGAATCGGCTTTATGGCCTCTTCCAATGTGAGCATGTCAACCTCTTGTCGTCAGGCACTCGTCGATCTTGATGATACGCCGTTATACGCTAGAGACAGATTTCGGGGTCCTGCCTCTCGAGTTTTGGAACGCCAGAGTCGAGCGACTCCTTGAGGGCTGCATAGACCTCATCGACATTGCCGTACCATATCGGCTCATAGCCGAAACGCTCCTCGAAGTTGGCCGCGAGCTTGTCGACCTGCTCCCATGTATGCAATTCGGCAACCATCACAGCCCCTCCTTCATCATCTCGTCAAATATTTTACTCGATTCCGGTAGGTATTTGCGCAGGACGGCGAGAGATTCCGGGTTCGCGGTGCTTGCGCTGAAGAACTCAGCGAAGCCCTCTTGTGCAAGCCTTGCCAGCTGGTAGTCCTCGGACGCTCCCTTTGGCCGCCAATAACTCTTGCTGTGGCCCCATCCATCGTTACACTTGTTCAGCGTTGCCCCGCCGAAAAGGTCGGAAAGGTCGGCCTTTTCGGCATTGCTCATCTCCCCTATCTCGGAAGCGACGGAACTATATGTGGCAGCCTTCGTGTGCTTGAGGCCCGAGAGCGCCTCGGCGACCTTGTCAGGATGTCTCCTTAGGTAGTCAGCATGCCATTCCATGAGGTAGCCATTCGACTCGAGCCATCCGATGTCCTTTGACTTGACTGCCCGTTTGAGCCCATCGCGCATCTCCTTGTGCCTTGCGTCAATGTAGGCTTCTACCTCGCTCTTTATGGTCTTGGCGAACACGCCGCCGCCGTACGTCCTCGAGATGTCCGCGTGCAGGCCGTCGATCATATGCCCGAACTCGTGGAACCAGGTCGTTCCTTGGGGTCTCAATCCATCTTTCGAAAACACTTTTTCAAGGTTGAGCCTCACGCCACCGTCCGTTGGGCTGTAGTGGGCGGTTCCGCCCCATCCGCCGTTCAGCAAAACGAAATCCCGCTCATGCTTCAGGTAAACGCTACGGGCAGCCTTGTCCGAACGCTTGAGAATGCCTTTCACCGCATCCCTTTGATCCCCATTGAGGCGCGAGTAGACGGAAGCAGACATATCGGGCTTGCCCGCGATGCGCCGAATTCGGGCCAGCGCCGCGTCCAGCACCTTCTGCTGGTCGCCGGCGCTCATCTTGCGGAACGAGCCGGACGGTATGCCGGACTCCTTGAGCTGCTCCGTGAGCCTCTTCCTCGCCTCAGTCGGCGACACGCCCGCCACGTCCAGCTTGCGTTTGGTGCCGGGCATGTCCATGAACTCGGAGATGGTGCGGTCGGCCGGTTTGGCGCCGTTGACGGCGGGCTTGCCCGCCTTCCATTCCTCGTAGGTCATGCCCTCGGGCAGTCGGCTGAAACGCTCGCCGTCGAGCACGTCGAGCCCGTCACAGCACGCAATCAGCGTGCATCGGCAGTTGCACGTCTCGGCATACGGCGCCTCGGGGTCGCCCGGGTAGCGGCACCCGTTGCTGAACTTCTCCCCGACCTCCACCTTCTCGCGGTCGAGTTTCCTGTGGCTCGAGCGCGTGCGCCCGTCGAGCGTCGCCACCCATTCCTGCTGCACATTGATGCCGAGCCCCTTGGCCCTCTTGTAGCTGTCGACGCGCCCGGCGTTCTCGGCCGCCGTCGTCGAGGTCCGCGCCAAGCGCACCGCCGCCGCGCGGTTGGACCCCGCCACGTCCTGAATGCGCTTTGCGATCTTTGGTATCGACTCGCCGAGCAGCACGCCCTGCGTGATCTGGTTGGCGATGAGCCGGCGGTTCCACGCCACGTCCTTGACGACGTTGACGGACGGCTTGGGCAGGTAGCTGTCGTGGTCGGTGAGCAGCCTCTGGACGGTCGACGCGTCCTGCAGCGCGTAGGCCGTGTCAACGCCCACTGCGCTCTCGACCTGCCACGTGCCGTAGTTGTAGTTCTCGGCGTAGACCTCGGGCAGCCTGCCTTCGATGGCGGCGGCAGCGACGACGTTCGCGTGCGTCATGGCCTCGGCACACTGCTTGAGCACGACTCGGTAGCGCCTGCCCGCCGCGATCTTCCCGCTTCGCCAAGACCTGTATTGCGCCTTGGTGATCTCGCCGGCCCCGAGACGCTCGCGCATCTTCTCGTCGTCGGCCTCGAACTGCGCCAGATAGCGCTTGAGGTTGTCGTAGGCCGTCTTGCTCGCCTCGCCGTACACTCCCGCCACCTCGCGCTCGAACGCACGAATCTCGGCGTCTGAGAACTCGTGAGCGCTATCCTTCGCCATGCGCCGCCTCCAATCGTCGGCACGCATGGTCGCCCGCGCATAACGGAAAAGGGCCCCGACCGAAGCCGGGGCCCTTCCCTACTCGCCGTCTGCCTCTAGCATCTGGCGTACCTCGTCGCGCCAGCGCTCGGGAACGCTCTCGAGCGTGCGCTTGCCGCTTTTCACGGCGCGGTAGTAGATCTTCGCCAAGTTACTCACCTCCAACGATGTCGCCGAGCTCGAGAAGGGCCGCTTGCGAGTCGGCGACCTGCTGCTGGAGCGATGCGATCTGCTCCTCCATGCTCATGCCGTCCGCCTCGTGTGCCGTCCAGACGGTGTCAAAGTCGGCCTTTGCGCCATCGACCGTCAGCTCGCCCGTCGGGTCGGTGAAGTGCAGCTCCTCGTAGGTGAACACCTTCACCTTGACGGAACCGCCCTCGCCTCCCTGCTCCTCGCGCTCGCCCTCGGCGATGCCGCGGCGCAGCCAGACGTCGGTCCCCGCGATCTCGACCGTCTCGGGCCTCTCGCCCGTTCGCTCCGACTTCACAACCATATTTTTCCTCCTAACCCACGGCCCTCGCCGCGTTGAATATGCACCGCTTGACGTTCATCTGGTGCTCCATGACAGCCGTTTTCAGCCAGCCCCAGTAAGAGCACACGCGCCTCGCCAAGCGCTCGGTGCGCCTGCGCATGTAGCGCGCGAACGCGCGTCGCAGTCGTTTCCAGAGCCTCTTTCGCAAGTCGACCCGGCGCCCGCGAGCGCACCAGATGCGATAGCCCGCGAAGTCGATGGGCTCGGCGCCGTTGCGCCTCACCTTCCACGGTTTCAGCGACAATCCTAGCCGCCCCAAAACGCGCGCGGCGATGGCCGCGGCCTTCCTGAGCGAACGCTTTGAGTTGCCGAGAAAATAGCCGTCGTCGGCGTACCACACCTGGCATCCCGCGAGCCTCACGCGTTTGCCGCGCCGCTCCTTCGCCGCCTCCTCGACCGCGTGGTACGCGAACGAGATCACGAGCGCCGCCAACCGAAGCGACAGGTAGCTGCCGAGGATAAGGACGCCGTTCATCGTCGACAGCAGCGAATGGAGCAGGTAGAGGACTTGGCTGTTCTTGACGTAGCGCGCCACCAGACCCTCCACTATCTCCGTCCGCATCGAGCCGTAGCAGTTGCGGATGTCGACGTGTACGTGGCAGGCGAAGCGGTGAACCTCACGCCTGAGCTTGCGCATCCCCAGCGCCGCGCCCTTGCCCTTGACGCCGCTCGACACCTGCCAGAAGCCGACCTTGGCGGCAAGGAGCGGCTCGAGTGCCCCAACGCACAGGTAGTTGCAGACCTGCCGCTTGATGCTCTCGACGCTTATCTCGCGCAGCTTGCCGTTGTTTGGGTCGTGCTTCAGGTAGGTTCGAATCGGCTCGAACGTAAGCGTCTCGGTCGAGAGCTCTAGCCAGATGCGGTCGACGAACGCCGTCTCGGTGCCGTATTCGTCGGCGACGCGCCAGCCGTTCTCCTTGCCGGAGTCACTTTTCTTCCATCGGTGCAGGGCCTCGACGACGCTCTTGCGCGTGAACTCGATGCCCTTGCAGTAGGTTTTCATAGATCAAAGCTCTTTCTGTCTGTCATACGAGCGTTCGCCTTGCGGTTACCAGCCCGTGAGCCTTGCGGACAAATTTCACTCAAAGGAGTCAGGCTGAGCCGCGTCCCGCCAGAAAGCGGCGGGCGCGGTAGACACGGTGCGAGTAGAGATTTATAGACAGATTGCCGGGAGACGAAGTTCCAAGTGGCCCTACCGGACCTGTTCCTCGAGTTCGCGTAACGAAGACCGGCATTCGAGCCGTTCCTCAGGTTGCCGAGGAACTGAACCAGAAACCAGCGCCGCCCTCACCGTGAATCCCTGTTTGGGGTTAGGAGGGGGCCAGCCCCCTCTCAGGGCTACGCCCTGATTCACCCCCGGCTACGGCCCGTAGCAGAAAGCCGGGAGACGAAGTACCAAGCGGCCCCACCGGACCAGTACCACGAGCTCGCGCAACGAAGACCGGCACGCGAGCCGCTCCACAGGACGCCGAGGAACAGAACCAGACGGATTGTGCCTTTGACCTTACCGCCGGATATGTCGAAGTAGAAGTAGTCGCCGACACCGGTCGTCGCCGAGCCGCCGAGCCCCTTTCCCAAGATAAGGCCGTTGACGAACTGAATGTCGAGCATGTAGCCATCTGCCGTCGGCATACACGCCGCCGTCGGGGTCACCCCGTCCGCCACGGCATTCTTCTTCTCATTGCGAGTGTCGGGGTTGACCGCGATGCCGAAGCCCGTGCCGTCGGAGACGAAGAGCGTATCGCCCATGAACTCCCACAGGCCCAGCCCCGTCTCGACGCCGCCGATCTTGAACGGATGCTTGCCGTCCTTCGCCACCTGGCCGTCGCCCACGAGGGCATCGGTGTTGCCCGTGTTCCACGGCGCACTCTGGAGCCATGTGTTCACGGTCGTGTCGAACGCCTTGGCGACGTCCATGAGAAGCGCCACGTTGCCGTCTGCGAGCGTCTCCTTGCCGCCGACGACCGCGCCGTCGAACACGTCGTATGCGGCTGCGGCGCCTCGGTCTGGGCACGTGGTGCCCGTGTCGGTGCCGTACATCATCGACGTGCCCACGGGAATCTTCGCCGCCTGCTCGGCGGTGACGACCACGCGCGTGACGCCCGTCTCGGCGAGCGCGGGGGGGATCTGGGTGTTGAAGTCCGTGCAACCCGGGAAGTCCACCTGGGAGGACTTGCAGAGCGTCTTGGTCAACTGGTGGAAGTTGATATACCACTGGTCGTAGACGCTCATGCCCGAGTAGCCCGTGGTCGCGGTCTTGCAAAGGTCGACGAGCGAGTCGTGCGACGTCGTGCGGTTGGCGACCTTCGCGCCCGAAACGGAGCGCGGGCGCCCGTCGGCGTCGATGCTCATGGGATACGTCGGCGTCAGCATGTACGGTCGCAGCGTGCCGTCCGGCAGCAACGCCTTGGGGTTCGGCTGCGAGCCGCTGAATCGGCTGTCGGACCACGAGACGAGCAGGTTGCCGTTCGTCAGCACCTCGACCGCCTGCCACACGACCGGCGCGATCTCGTAGACGTTGTTGCCGTGTCCGTTGTCCACGCGCGAGAAGCCGTAGTCGACGCCGTCGATGGCCTCGACCCACGGCACGCCGTCGGCGTCGGCACCGGCGTTGGCGGACACGTGGAACCACGGGCCGCCCTCGGTGTCGAACGGGTCGACAGCCGCGCTCGTCGCCGTCGCGGGCACGAACTCGGTGGAGGCCACGCGCTTCGCGGCAGCGCTCATGGGCTGGATGTCGGTGGGGCTGCCCGCCGGGATGAGGAACGTGTACACCAGCCCCGTCTTGTGCTTGTCGACCATCGCGGCGACGCTCTCGTTGGAGTAGCGGCCCGTCGAGGCGTCGCGCTCGAGCGCCTTCTGGTCGCCCAGATTCTTTACCGCTCCGACAAGCGCCCACACCGCCTCGTCCGATGCCAGCGGGTCCGCGTACTCGAACCCCTCGGTTGCCTGCTCGGTTGCCTGCGTATCGGCCATTTAGGCACCTACCTTTCGCATTTGGCAAATCTTGCCGTTTACCTTCTTGAGTCCCAGCGCCGTCACGGCAGCCGCCGAGTCGATAATCGACTGGTAGTTCAGGGCTGCCGTCTTGGCGTCCTTGAGAGCCGCCCGCGCGTCGGCGAGGGCCTTGGTCGAATCCTGCTCGCGCTTCTGCTCGGCGGTCTTGCGTCCGGCCTCAGCCTCCTTGCGCCCCGTCTCGTTCTGCCCGCGCTCGGTCTCTTTCTCCCTGCGCTCGGTCTCGGCGTCGGCGCGGCCCTTCTCCGCCGTTTCGACAGAAGCCTTGAGCTGCTTGAACTCGTTGTTGACCTTGTTCACGCCAGCAGCCGCGTCCGTCGCGGGCTTCTTGAGCTCCGCGATCTGCTCGGCGGTGAGGTCACTGTATCTCAGCGCGTCGCCTTTCGGCACGCCGACGACCAGCACGTTGCCCTCCATCGTCGCCGTTGCCTCCGAGCCCGAGGCGAGCGTCGTGGCGCGTGCCCCCTTGACCTCGGCGGCGACAGCCTTGTCGCGTGCGGCCTCCGCCGCCTTCTGCGCGGCCTTGGCCTCGTCTCGCGCCGTCTCCGCGTCCTTGATGGTGCGCTGGTCGCTCGGCTCGTAGATGTACTCGGCGGGCTTGGCTCGCCTCTTTACGTCCCAGAGCGCCTCGATGCGCGTGCGCCCGCCATAGGACTCATCCGTGATATAGGCCCAAGCGTACACGCGCCCAGCCGCCCGGAGCAGCTCGTCGGGAATCTTCGCCTTGCTGTCGGCGACCTCGACCGTGTAGCACGCCCCCGTGGTCGACTTGGCGAAATGCACCTGCTCGCAGCCGACAACCTCGACCTCGCGCCCGGTGTCCCACTGCCACAGCTCGCCGTCAAGCACCTGCAATGCCGCCATCACTCATCACCTTCCTCGTCCTCGTCGCCCTCCTGGGCACCCTTCGCGTTCGCCGCCAGGGCGGGCGGCAGCGCTGCCATGCGCTCCTCCTGCTCCCGCTGCTTGCGCTCCAAAATCTTCGCCCTCTCGTCGGGCGTGATGTTCGGCAGCTTTCGCAGGATCGTCTCGTCGTCCAGATACTCGGCCTCCAGGCACACGGTCTCGACCTGCTCCTTGGTGTTGCTGATGCGAGTGTGCGTGAACACGGGCGTGTCCTCGATGCCCTGGAGGGCGAGGATGTCCATGATACCCTCGCGGATGGGGCGCCCAACCTCGGCGGCCTCCTCGTCCTTTGGCTGGTGCGCCGCGTCGATATGGTCGTTGGTCGCCCCCGCCGCGATGGTGTGGACGTCCAGCGCGCCGAAGTCCTCGTAGATGTCGGCCTTGATCTGCGCCAGCGTCTCCTTGCGGCCCTCGACGGGCACCTCCTGCGTGTACGGCGTCACGGACTGCCCCTGCTCGGCGTCGACCTCGGCCACGTGCGTCAGCTTGAGCTTCGCCCGCCACAGGTCGAGGTCCCTGTCGTCCATGCCGCCGGCCCCGTTGATGAGCCAGTAGATCTGTGCGCAGTCGCGCGTGTCGTTCACCAGGCCGCTCTTGATGAGGTCGTAGGCGTCGATGCTCTCGCGCATGCCGACGAGCGTGCTCTGGTGCGCGTCGCTGCCCCAGACCGCCACGATTGGCAGGCGGGAGTAGTTCCCCGCATCGACGGCCAGCTTCATCCCGTCCGCCGGTATCTCCTGATACGTGACCTTGTAGGCGCGCTTGGCCTCGGCCACCTCGAAGTCGAAGCCGCTGCCGCCCGACACCATCTCCGTGTAGCCGTCCTGCTCGTAGAGGGTCGCATGCCACGGGTGGTCGGAGTCGAGCCGCCAGAACCTCACGCCGGCGTATAGCGCCCCCGAGTACTCGTCCCACACCGGGCAGAACTCGTCGGCGGTGAACACGTCGATGTGGTCGAGGTTCCAAAACGGGAATGACACACCGTGGATGAGCGCCTTGAGCCCCATCTCCATGACGTCGTCGTCGAAGCGGTCGCCAAGCCCCTCCTTGGTCGTGTCCTTGCCGCCCGCCGAGACGTCCACGAAACTCACGCCCTTACCGAGCGAGTACGTGCAGCGCTGGACGTTTAGGCGCTTGAACAGGTTACTCGCCAGCCTTAGCTTCGAGGCCGTGAAGTCCTCGGCCTCGGCACCGGAGCACGAGTAGATCTTCTGCACGAAACGGTTGATCGTGACGTTGTGCTGGCGGTAGTACTCGTTCGCGGTGACGGCGTTGCGATACATCTCGCTCGACATGTGCCGCTCGATGGCATCTGCCGCGAACGCCGTCGCCGACGCCGACGCCTTGAGGTCGCCATCGGTCACCAAAGGCCCCTTAGACAAGCCGCTACCTCCCTTCAAAAAATGGGTTTACCTGCCGTTTCGCAGGCTTGTACATGCGCAGTGTTGCCACGCCGTAACGGAGCGCGTCGCAGCTGTGGTCCTCGACCTTGACGGGCTTGTCGCCGTCCGCCTTGGCGTCCCAGCAGTAGCCGCCGAGCTCGCCTATCAGCCCCGCGCAGGCGTCGGAGATACGCACCGTGCCGTTGCCCAGGCACACATCCGTCTCTCGTATGCCGTCCGCGACGTCGTTGCGCCCATTCTTGGTCTTGAACCCGGCCTGCCGCATCGCGGCGATGAAGCTCGTGGCGCTCGGGTCGATGATGAACTTGGGCGGCTTGCCCAGCCCGCGCACGAAGTCGGCCATGTCGGCCACGTAGTCGGCGTCCGTCTTCTGGTGCCCCGTGTCGCGGCCCGAATAGCGATACTCGTCAACCACGTGCCACACCTTGCCGTCAAACGCCCACAGCAGCGCCGCGAAGGCGTTCTGCGTGCCGTAGTCGCAAGACACCGCGTACTTGACGGCGCCGCCCGTATACCGGCTCTCGATGGCGCCCTCCCACCCGGGGTAGACCAGGCCCTCGGCCAGCGTCCACTTGCCCAAGATGTAGCGGTCGTAGTACACGCCGCTGCCGTAGTCCTTGATGAGGGCCTCGATGACATCCGGTGCCAGCGCGCCGTCCCAGATCGTGTAGTCCTGCCTGTAGATGTCGCTGTCGCCGTCGAGGAACCGCTTGAACCAGTGGTTGGGGCTGTCGGGGTTGCAGGTGCCGTCGAAGCGGCTGTGCTCGCAGCGCAGGCGGCTCTTGAGCATCTGGAACACATCTTCGCTCCACGTGGCGACCTCGTCGCCGTAGACCCACTCGAACGTGGCGCCCTGAATCTTGGATACGCTTGTCTTCTTGTCCGCCCCGAGGCAGTAGACCTTGCGCCCGAAAATCTGAGCCGTGTTGTCCCGCCCGATCTGGCTGACGACGTCTTCGCTGTAGAGTGAGCGCATCGGCTCGAGGATGTTGCGCTCGAGCGTCGAGCGGGTGTTCCCGATCATCACCGCCAGCCCCTCGCCCCTCATGGCGAGAAGCCTCTGCGGTATGGTCACGGCTATGTCGACGTAGCTCTTGCCCGAGCCCGTCGCCCCGCACTTCACGTTGTAGCGGTGCGTGCAGTTGGCGAGGTACTCGCGCTGCATCCTCGTGAGCGGCATCGGCTACTCGTCCCCGCCGATTGAGGACGGCACGGACAGCACCAGCTCCTTGGCGGCCTTGAGCACCGCCGTGTCGGTGGTATCCATGATGCGCTGCGCCTTGGCGTACTCCTGCGGGTACTTGCGCTCCAAAAGCCACGCCGCCGCCTGCCAGCTGTCGCCGCTCGCGTCCATGATGCGGCCCACGAGCGTCGCCTTGCGCTCGACCTCGGCCTTTTTTAGAACGTGACACAGTTGACGCTGATTGTCTGTTCTGGGGTGGTTGATCCAGCGGCTGTATGTCTCGCGTGCGACCCCGAGATACGCGGCAATGTCCCTGTCGGTCATTCCGGCACGGCACAGGCGGACGGCATCCTCGATGCCCTCCTTGGTCAGTTTTTCACGCCCTTTTCCCGCCACAAAATCACATTTCCGCTGGTAGATAGCCATATGGAAACGCGAACGTTCCCACCTTTTTACGCGCGTGGACAAGCGCGTGCGTTTGCCCACGAGCGTAAAAAGGGGGTAACGTTTAAAGAAAAGGCCCCGGTTTCCCGGGGCCTTTCGGCTACTCGACCTTTGTCGGCTTGATTCCGATTGCCTCGGCCAGCCTCTCAAACGTCTCCGTCTAGCTTCTGCCGTCTGTGCGCGGCCTGTCGTATGCGGTTGCTCTCCGCCTCTTCCTCGAGCCGCCTCTTCCGCTCCGCCAGATAGCACCCCTTGCACAGCCTCCACTTCTTCGCCTGCGCCGACGTGTCGAACACGGGCCGCGCGTCGCACACGATGCACAGCCCATCCGTTCCGGTCGAGAAGCGCCCGTACCGCTGCCGCGCGTGCCTCACGGCGCTCGGCGTCACCCTCAGCTCCGCCGCGATCTCCGCCGCCGTCCGCTCCGGGTGCGCCTGCATCCGCCTTATCATCTCGTCCGTCCACAGGACGTAAGAGGAGCGCCCCTTCCGGAGCGCCCACTCGTCCCTCAACGGATGTGTTGACTTTGTAGATGGGCCTTTTGGCCCATCTCCTACAGGTGGCTTACACGCCATTCGCATACCCCCCCAAAGCTCGCCCGCCACGGCAGAACCTTATCAGGCGCCGGGGACCAACTCACCGAGGACGCTCGATATTCTCGCTCGGGCGGTCAATGAGATCGGCAAGTCTTTGCCACGCATCGGTCCCGCAGCTGTCCAACCCGCAAAGCGCATCGTAGTGGCCGAAAAGCATCGTGCTCACTTTCATGCATCGGTTGCAATCGAGCTCCGTTTTCCGGTGTTCGGCAAAGTACAGGCACTTGCCTGAGCGCAGGAACTCGACGGCCTCGCGCCTCTCCTCATCGGTAATCATCTGCAACCCCCGCCTCCTCTATGCGCCGCTCGACGGTTCTCGCGATTTTCTTCTCCCAGACGTCAAGCTCTCGCATCGTCTCCCTGTGGCCGTTCACGACAGCCTGCTTGAACTGGATTATATGCAGGAGCCGCGCGAGCGCCTGATCGTCCCCTATGCCATGTGCCTCTGCACGTTTCTCCAGCTCGACATAATCGGAAAAGTTCATCTGTCGTCAACCTCCGCTCCACATCGTCTCTTGTACGCCTCGCACTTGACTATCACATCAGACGTGACCTTCTTGGTGATCCCGCACGAGTGCCCGATTGCCACGGGAAAGCCGTACGCGCATGTCGCGCAGGCGCTCTTGAGGTGCTCGACCATGCGGTCGTACTCTTCCTCCGCCGTCATGACTCCACCTCTATCACGAGTTCGTGTACGTCTATACCGGTCTCATCGGCAATGGAGAACAGAATCTTCAGCGAAATGCTCTTACGACCGTTCAGCAGCTCGCTGAAATATGAAGTCGAGATGCCGAGCGTCTTGGCGAAATCGCCTTGCGTGAGATCGTGGTCAATCAGATAGTGCTGGACAGCCTTCCTGTTGAGCACGTAGTCAGTTGTCGCCCTCATAGCTCACCCTTTCATTCCATAGATCCGCGGCGAACTCCACGGCGTACTCTAGGTCCGTCCGTGCGCCGCATCCCAAGCAGCTCACGTAGAAGGTGCGCAGACCTTGATACTTGCCCTGCTGCATCTCGGCATCGCTACCGCAGAACGGGCATTTCTTGAGCTTCGGCTCGTTCATTCGTCCTCCTTGGATATGGCCAGCGCCACGTACTTCTGGGCGAGGCCCTCGAAGTCGTCGAGGATGTAGTCGATTCGGTAGGTCGCCACGTTGAGCGGGTGCCTTGCCGCCTCTCCGACGGCGTAGCCTTCGTTCGTGACGACGTCGAATACGATCTTGTCGCCGACCTCGTAGCCCCGGTCGTTCTTGCGAACCTCGAACGTCTTGGTGCCGTCCATGATTGCGTCGGCGTATTTGATAAGGACTTTGAGTCGATGCGTCGTCATTCGTCCTCCTTATGCGGGAACCCGAGTTGCTCGGTTATGTCGCCCTCGTCGAACATCCACGCGTACATATCGAACACTTCATCTGAGCCGTCAATGACGACCCTCGACACATTTACCTCGCACAGTCGGCCATCCTTACGCATGACCACGGCAACCGGCTGACGGGTTTTACCCGTATCCCTGCTGAATGAGGATATACAGCAGTCGAGGTCGGTGGTCGTCTTGTCGAATACGCCGACGGACGCTGAACCGACCACCCTGTGCTCGGTTCAGCGTCCGTCGTAATACGAGCCGCCAAACTCGATCTCCTCGCCGTCGGCGGTCTTGATGTCGATATTCATCACTCAACCTCCTCGTAGTCGCGGCACTCGCCGCACTCGTCCTCGCAGTACAGCAGGTTCTCCATGAGCCACGCCACGGCCCACTTCGCCAGGCGCCAGAACCCTTCCTTGCGGTCAGGCGCCTCTGCGTCGTAGGCGCGCTCGAACCCGAGGTGGCAGTAGCCGTAGTCAACGTGGATGTCGCAGCCGCAGAAATGCCTGCAGTTCCCGCACATCCTGGGCTCGCAGGCCCCACCGAAGCTGCGCTCGATAGCGGCGTCGGTCACCCCCATCGGGTAGCCTCCGACCCTCGAGTCACTCATCGCACTCCACCGCCCCCGTGCTCTCGTCGAGCAGGTCGATGGCATCCCCGACGGTCGCCTCGATGCTCGTCAGCTGGCGGCGCAGGTTCTGCACGAGGTTCGCGCCGGCGACCTCCGCCCTTCCCGCCTCGTAGGCGCGCTCGATCATGTCGGTCACCGCGACCTGCATCGCCGTGTCGTTGTAGCCGCGCCTGACGCGGTACTTCCCCAGATAGGCGTGCGCCCTGTCCTGTGGCCTGCACTCGCGGTCGAAATGGAACACCTCGACCGCGTCTGCCTTGATCTGATCCAAAGTCTCCATCACAGACGTCCCCTCTCTCGGTTCCTCTCGTTGCAGCGCTCGATTGCCGCGTCCACGTCCTCCTGCGTGAACCCCTCGGCATCGAGCAGGTTGACGACCGCCTGGACCACGTCCATGCACTCGTCGATAAGGCTCTGGCGGTACGCCCTGCGCGCCGTCATGATCTGGCTTTGGCGCACGCCGTCGTGTAGCTGCCACGCTCCGAACACCTCGGCCGCCTCCTCGAGCGGCTTGAGCGCCTGCGCCTTGGGTTCGTCCGGCTCATCGAGCGCCCCGAACTCGAACCTGTATCCGTCGCGCATCAGATGCGCCTCCCTTCCGCCAGCGCCGCA
>CALBBA010000172.1 GCA_937926755.1 uncultured Collinsella sp. | reverse complement strand
CCTGGCCATCGCGGATTTCTATGACGAACGATAGGCGTCGGCACCGCAAACATGGGACACATGGCCCACCTTTCGAGACTTCCGGACGTCAAAAACTGAGGCATATCTATAAACAAGGAACCTGTTGGGGCAACGCCCACGCACGCGCGCCCCATTAAATCAACGGGCACCTCACCCCGGGGAGGGCCGACAGCATCGGCCCTCCCCTCTTTTGCGACCGCACATATTGCCACTTGTCGGCGCAATTCCAGCCCCCAGAATGGGACACATGGCCCACCCTAGCGAGCCGTCCACGCGTACAGTAAAGGCAGGTAATCCATGGGCGGTTACAGATCGAGGAGGACACGACCATGAAAAAGAAGGCCTTTGCGATTCTCACCCTCTGCATGAGCCTCTTTGCCGCAGTTGCCCTAGTGGGCTGCGGCGGAAGCGGCGGCGCTGCCGGCAGTGGCGGTGGCGGCGGCGCGGAAAAGCCAGCCTTGGATATGAGGACCGACTTCATCTGGTTTAAGGTCGAGGTCCCCGAGGGCGTCGAAATCACCGACGTCGCCGGCGATACCGCTGACAGAGCCCAGTTTAAGTTCACCGAGAGCGAGCACGCCAGCGATCGCTTCATCCCTGTCTTCGACCCCGACAAGAACGCTGACGAGCTGTTCGACTACGAGGCCAAGTGGAAGGCCAGCTCCGGATGGACCGAGAGCGACCCCGTCAAGTACAACGGCAAGACCTGGCGCAGCGCCTACTTCACGCACTCCGGCGGCGTGACGACCGAGTACTTCACCGACGTTGACGGCGGCAGCGTGTACGTGCGCATCGACAACGTCGAGGAGCACAAGGACGCCGTCGAGACCATGATGGAGTCCCTTGAGTTTGCCGATGACATCGCCGAGGCAAAGACCGAGGCCATGGACGTTAAGCTCGACGACATCGAGATTAAGCGCTAAGCGACTGGCGAGCGCTACGGGAGACACGGACGCAAGGCAAGCAGGCGACGGTGTCCCAACGCTTCGTACCAAGGGAGGGCCGGAAAACCGACCCTCCCTTTCTTAATGTCAAAGCAGTATAGTTACCAAAACGAGCGCATAACCGCACCCTGCGAACGGAGGAGTTATGACCGAACACCACGCCATCAGCCGTCGAGCATTCACGTTGGGCCTAGGACTCGCAGCATTGTCGCCATTTGTAAGCCTGCCCGAAACCGCGGGATTGGGCCTTCCCGTGCGCGCGGCATTTGCAGAAGACGCTGCCACAGCGTCAGTCAGCCTCGACAATTTCGTCATTCGCCTTCGCCCCGCGGGCTATTTTCGCACCGCAAGCGTCAACCAAGACGGCAACGTTCGCGGCAACGTCTGCCACCTGTTTAACGACGGCACGTCCAGC
>CALBBA010000171.1 GCA_937926755.1 uncultured Collinsella sp. | reverse complement strand
TTGAGCACGGCGCAGACATCGTGGTCCACTCCGCCACCAAGTTCATCGGCGGCCACGGCACCACGCTGGGCGGCATCATCGTGGACAGCGGCAACTTCGACTGGAAGGCCAGCGGCCGTTACCCCAACATTGCTGCCCCCAACCCCAGCTACCACGGCGTCTCCTTTGCAGATGCCGCAGGCCCGGCTGCCTTTGTTACCTACATCCGCGCCATCCTGCTGCGTGATACCGGCGCTACCATCTCCCCCTTCAACGCCTTCCTGCTGCTGCAGGGCACCGAGACCCTGAGCCTGCGCATCGAGCGCCATGTGGAGAACACCAAGAAGGTCGTCGAGTTCCTGGCCAACCATCCTCAGGTCGAGAAGGTCAACCATCCCTCTCTGCCGGATCACCCCGACCACGCCCTGTATGAGAAGTACTTCCCCAACGGCGGTGCCTCGATCTTTACCTTTGAGATTAAGGGTGGCCAGGAGGCCGCCTGGAAGTTCATCGATCATCTGCAGGTGTTCTCGCTGCTCGCCAACGTGGCCGACGTCAAGTCGCTCGTCGTGCACCCGGCTACCACCACGCACTCCCAGCTCTCTGCCGAGGAGCTCGCCGAGCAGAACATCACGCCCTCCACGATCCGTCTTTCCATCGGTACCGAGAACGCCGAGGACATCATTTGGGATCTGAAGCAGGCCTTCGCCGTGCTGGACGAGTAAGGCGACTTGTGCAAGGACCCCTTGCGACTCGATAGGTATAACTGCATAAAATGCCTGCTCAAGGCGCCTGTGCGAACAATGGTTGCACAGGCGCCTTTTTTGCATAGAGCGGGTGCAAAAACAGGGTTTTTGACACGCTTTATGCATTTGAGTTGTGGAAAACTCCTGTTGAGAGGATGTGAGTTTTACGCAATTGACGTGCGCCTTTTGAGTAAAACCGCAGGTCGCGATTTGCTCGGGGTAGTATGCAGCGCGATCGAATCACACGCAGCTCAAACGCAGCAAAAACGCACTACGGAGGTTTCCAGCTACATGAGGATCGATTCACGAAAACCGAAAGCCGCCGCCCTTTCCGCCGCTCTGACCGTGGCGCTTTTGGCGGGCGCCGGCGCAACTGATGCCCACGCGGCAACACTGTCCGATACGGTTGGATCTACGCCGTCCGAGACGACGCTGGTACAGCCCGTTGACTATCGCGGCGATGGTTATGGTTCCATGCAGGAGTGGAACGCCTCGATGGAGGCCAAGCGCGATTCCCTGGAGATGCGCGCTCAGATCATCATGAACATGTACGGTGACTATGCCACCGATGACGAGCGCGCTGTGCTGCAGGGTTGCATCGACGGCGCGGGTAGCCTGTTGACGATGGGGGAGGTCGACGCGAAGTCGACCGAGCTCGATGAGCTGCGCACTGCGCTTGAGGATGCCAAGCGCGAAGCGCTCGAGGCTGCCGCCGAGGCGGAGGCTGCCGAGGCCGTCCAAGCTTCGTACTACAACGCCGGTTACACTCCGTCCTACGCGTCTGCCGCGTCCTACGCGAACGGATCGGGCCTGACGCGCTCTGCGGGTGTCAATAACTACAACGGGCGCCGCGAGACCTATTACAGCAGCAATGTGCTTTATCACTATCGCACGGGCGAATGGACTCAGGATTCTGAGGGCTTCTGGCGCGATTCCGACGGCTATTACGTTGTTGCCGCGGGCGATATGGCCCAGGGCTCGACCTTTACGGGCTCCAAGGGCGATTGCAAGGTCTATGACTCCGGCTGCGCTGCCGGAACCACCGACTACTACACCGGTTGGTAATTTTTCTGCATCACGGATATTTGGCGGACGGGCGTCTTTACCGAGCTTTAGGGCAACGTAAGGACGTCCGTTCTATGTATGCGTTTGAGTTAACAGAGCCCTTACCGTGGCGGTACGCTGGGCGTATGGATGCGGGGCACACTGGTTCTTGAGAAATAAGGTCTTTCTCTTGGAGGAAGTGGTCTTGTGAATGCTCGAGATATTGCCGTTGCCGCCGTCGCGTTGATGCTTGGTTGCCTTGGTCCCACGGCCGCGCTCGTCGCGGGCATGCAGGGGACATGCGGGGCTGCTCCTATCGTGGTCGGCGCGCTGATCGCGGCCGCGCTGCTGGGAAGTGCAGGTGTAGTTCTTTGTCGCGACGATGAGGACCAGGCGTCGGAGTCGCAGCTCTAACCGTTGTGAAGCTGATTTTTGGCCAAAGATGAAAAAGGAAGCCGCCGCGAGGGGAGTGCCCCTTGCGGCGGCTTTGCCATTGGATCTGCTGGCTACAGTATGCCGAGCACTACCAGCTGCTTTCTATTTCGCGAATCCTCTGGTAGAGCCAATCGTTTTGCGGCACTTGGATATCGTGTTTGGCGGCCAGGCGGCAAATGGTGCCCGCGAACTCCTCGACTTCGGTTTTTCGTTGTGCGATGCGGTCCTGCGCCATCGAGGGCATACCGGCGGGGTCGATTCCCTCGATGAGGTGCACCATTTGCGTCAGGTCTGCCTCGGTCAGCTCAACGCCCTCGGCGTTGGCAACCGCAAGCGTCTCGCGCATGGCGGCGACAAAACAGCGGCGCTGCTCGGAGCCCGGCTCCGTGGCGCTTCCGTAG
>CALBBA010000170.1 GCA_937926755.1 uncultured Collinsella sp. | reverse complement strand
ATGCAGCAGGGGCTCTCAATGTTTTTATGTCCTGCTCATATCGTCTGTGCCGGCATCTAGGGACGCTCCTTGTCATTGGCGCAAAGCAACCTGCTCCCATTGCGCTAAGCGGCGTGTGCCGTTAAGCGGAGAGGCGTATTGTTGACCCATCGTTTGGGCATACAATGGCTATGAGCATGCTGCGGTGAAGGCTTGTCCGCTCCGCAGCTTTTTTCTACGGTTAAAGGAGTATGTATGTCCGTTGAGGTCATGAGGACTGTGATCGAGGCCGCCGAGGGCCGCGTGCCCGTCGACACGCTGTTTACCAATGCGCAGATCGTCGACGTGTATGGCCAGCGTGTGGCGCCCGGTAGCGTTGCCGTCAAGGACGGTGTGATCGTCGGCGTGCTCCACGATGGTCGCGACGATGCCGCTGGCACCTACGAGGCAACTGAGGTCATCGACTGCCAGGGTCGCTATCTCGCTCCCGGTTTTATTGACGGGCATTTGCATATCGAGTCTTCGAACATCCGTCCCGCCGAGTATGCTCGCATGGCCGCGACGCGCGGTACTACCACCGCCATTGCCGACAGCCACGAGATTGCCAATGTTGCCGGTCTCGACGGCTTGCGCTTTATGATCGAGGACGGCCGCCGCGCACCCATCTCCATCAAGTACATGATGCCTTCGTGCGTGCCCGCACTGCCCGACGAGCAGGCCGGTGCCGTTATTTCGGCTGCCGATATGCAGGCGTTTTTTGCCGAACATCCGGGCGATGTCTTTGGTCTGGGCGAAATGATGAACCTGCCGGGCGTCTTTATGGCCGATCCCGAGACCTGTGCTCGTATCGACGCTGCCAACCAGACTCCGTCCAAACAGGTCGACGGTCATGCCCCGCTCGTTGCCGGCAAGGACCTCAACGCCTATGCCGCAGCAGGCATTATCGCCGATCACGAGTCGACGATTCCCGAGGAGGCACTCGACAAGCTATCTCGCGGCATGTATGTGATGCTGCGCGAAGGCACGTGCAGCCATGACCTGGCCAACTTGTCTCCGATGCTGCTGGAAAGCCCC
>CALBBA010000169.1 GCA_937926755.1 uncultured Collinsella sp. | reverse complement strand
TCTACGTCGCCAGCGCGAGCAGTCGACGGCGTTTGCCTCGCTGCCGGCGCTCGACAAAGAGGCCAAGGTCTGTGTGTACGTGGAGCTCGACTGCGATGACGAGGCCCAGGCGACCGAGGAACTGTACCACCTGGGATGGGTGCTCGAGTTTGCGGGTGGCCGCGACGATGCGACATGGGTCGCGCGCACCGAGGTTGATCGCGAGTGCCAGCGGTTCTTCCGCCATGCGGTCCCCGAGAGCGTCAATATGCTTATCGACGAGCGTCGCCGCACGGATCCCACCATCACCAAACTGGGCTCTGACATGTCGGTGCCCAAGGCACGCTTGGGCGATGTCATCGCCCTTTATCGCTGCACGTTGGCCGAAAGCGGGCTTGAATCTGCTGCCTGGGGGCACATCGGTAACAACCATCTGCATGTGAACATTCTGCCGCGCGATGCGCAGGATTACCGCCGCGGCGGAGAACTCTTTGCCCAGTGGGCTTCCGAGGTCACGGTCATGGGCGGCGCCGTCTCCGCCGAACACGGCGTCGGCAAGATCAAGGCGGGCTTCTTGGAGACGATGTACGGTCACGAGGCCATGGTCGAGTCGGCGCGGCTCAAGCTCCAGCTCGATCCTGCCGGGCAGCTGGGTCGCGGTAACCTGTTTTCGGAGAAGCTCTTGGATGAGCTCATCCAGAAAGGGGGCGCGTGAAGATGAGCGATTTCCATATGGTGGTGTGCGTCAAGGCGGTGCCCGGAAGCACCGAGGTCAAGATGGACCCCAAGACCAATACCATCGTGCGCGATGGCAAGCAGGCGGTCATTAATCCCTTTGACGCGAGCGCTTTAGAATGCGCGCTGGCGCTGAAGGACGACTTTATCGGCTTTGGCATGGACGTGCGCGTAACGGTGGTGTCGATGGGCATCCCCGCGACCGAATCGTTATTGCGCGACTGCATCGCCCGTGGCGCCGATGACGCACTGCTGCTAACCGATCGCGCCTTTGCAGGTGCCGATACCCTGGCAACCACCTATGCCCTCAAGTGCGGCATCGAGGCGCTCGACGAGGACTTCGACCTGCTCATCTGCGGCAAGATGGCGGTGGACGGCGATACGGCCCAGATCGGCCCCGAGCTGGCCGGCGCCTTTGGGGTCCCCTGCGTGACCGACGTGAGCTGCGTGCAGAGCGCGGGCTTTACGACCTGTGGTTCACTGGCGCTTGTTCACGGCTGCGATGCCGGCGAGGAGACGGTGTACCTGGAGATGCCGTGTGCGATGACGACTGCCAAGGAGATTGGCCAGCTGCGCATGCCGAGTATTGCCGGTATTCGCGCGGCCGAGGATGCAGACGTGCGCGTGGCCAGCGCTGCCGACGTAAACGCCGACCCCTCGCGTTGCGGCCTTGCCGGATCACCGACGCAGGTCGTGCGCTCGTTTGTGCCCGACCGTGACCAAACGTGCGAGGCCGTCGAGGGAACGGCGTCCGGGCAGGCGGTAAAACTTGCCAAGATTATTGAGGGGATGGCATAGATGAGCGGGCTGATTATCGATAGCGAAGCCTGTATCGGCTGCGGTCGCTGCGTTCGCGCCTGTGCCTCGGGCGGCATCGTAGTGGAAGGCGAGCGGCCCAACCGTTGCGCCCGCGTAACCGACGGCTGCATCCTATGCGGCGGGTGCGTCGACGCCTGCCCCGTCAACGCCATCTCGATCGAGCGTGACGAGGCCGCTGGTGCGGTGGACCTTGATGCATATCGAGACATTTGGGTATTCGTTCAGACCGACGAGCACGATGTCGTAGCCCCAGTGGCCTACGAGCTCATGGGCAAGGGGCGCGAGCTTGCCGATGCTCGTGGATGCCGTCTGGTGGCATTGGCCGGCATGAGCCCCGAGAGCTCGCTCAAGGACCTGGAGCATCTGGTTTGCGCCGGCGCGGACGAAGTTCTGGTCTGTCGTGACGAGCGCCTGCGTGAGAACGACGCGGAGGTCTACGCGCGTCTCATCTGCGATTTGGTAGCCGAGCGTAAGCCCGAAGCCATTCTGTACGGTGCGACCGCCTTTGGCCGCGAGCTGGCGCCTGGCGTTGCCGTGCGCCTGCAGACGGGCCTTACGGCCGACTGCACCGTGCTTTCGATGGATACGGAGACGGGGCTGCTGCAACAGACGCGTCCGGCGTTTGGCGGCAACCTGATGGCCACCATCGTCTGCCCCAATCATCGTCCCCAGATGGCAACGGTGCGTCCCGGCATCTTTAAGGCGCCCGACTTTGACTACGGCCGCTCCGGCACGATCACCCAGATATCACTTGCGGATGATGCTAAGGCTCGTGTCGAGATCTCGATTGCCGCCGAGGAGTGGGGACAGCAGGCTTCGATCACCGATGCCGAGCGCCTGGTCGTGGTGGGTCGCGGCATTGGTTCCAAGAAAAACCTGCCGCTGATGCGAAAGCTCGCCGAGGCCCTGGGAGCCGAGCTTGGCTGCACGCGACCTGTCGTGGAGGCCGGCTGGTTGGAGTATCGCCATCAGATTGGCCAGACGGGCGTATCGGTTTCGCCTAAGCTTCTCGTGAGTATCGGTGTTTCGGGCGCCATCCAGCATCTTGCCGGCATCGGTGGGGCGGAGTGCATTATCGCCATCAACGAGGATCCGGATGCCCCCATCTTTGGTGCTGCCCAGTACAAGGTTGTCGGTGATGCCGTCGAGGTCGTCGAGGAGCTGCTGGCCCAGCTTGAGCGCTAGGCGCGCGCCAGCCAGTCGCGTATCTCGTTCTTTAGGCGCTCCCAGGTCGCTTGCGTGGCGGGATCGGTAAAGGGGTGCGTAATGCCAAAGGGCGCGTCGAGTAGGCGGTAGATATCGCCCTGCTCGCGCGCTAGCGCGCGGCTCGCTGGATAGACGAGCTCAAATATAAAGCAGATGAGTCCCACCAGGCAGTCTGCGGGCTCGTTGCGTTCATCGCGTGCGACGCAGCGGCGCTCGTCAAAGGCAGTAAGTGTTTGCGTCGAGAAGCGGCTGTCGAGAAACGTCTTCTCGTCTACCTTAAGGATGGTGTCGACGGTGCTGTCGGCGATGGTGCGCATAATGTCGATCTTGTCGCCATCGCGCACGATATCGCAGAAGCGCCGCGTGCGCTCGTCAAGTTGTGCCGGCAGGCGAAAGTCGCTGTGATAGGCGATGCTCGCGCGGATGAGCTCATCTTCTGCCGGGTCATCGATAAAGTCGCGGATGCTCGTTACGGCGGGCGCATCGGCGGGGTTCTCGCCAAAGAGGACCCCGACGCCCAACGCTGCGTGGCTCATACTCTCGGCGTCCTTAAAGGTGTCCCAGCGCCGCAACTGTTCAAAGCGTCCCATATCGTGTAACAGGCCGCAAAGCCAGGCCAGGTCTATATCCTCTGTCGACCAGCCCTGCTCGCGCGCCACGGCATCGCATGCCTCGGCAACGTGGTACGTATGCTCGATTTTGAGCGCGATGCGTGGGTTGGTGGCGTCGTAGGCATCGGTATAGCGTTTGAAGGCCGCGGTTGCCCGGCCCCGATCGATAGCTGTCATAATGACTTCCTAAAAAGCTGTGTCTTTCGATCCGGTGGCAATTGTAGGTGAACTTTATTGCCACCGGTTGATATTTCTGCTGCGTTGCAAGGCGCGCTGCAGACGACTTACCAGAATGGGAGTGGCATGGTCCTTAGGATCTTTAAAATCGTCTGGCCAGTGATGCTTACCTATGTTGCAATAGGCGCGCCGTGCGGAATGATCATGGGGCAGACGGGAATGGAGCCCTGGATGGTCTTTGCTCTGAGCAGCACGTTTGTGACGGGCAGCGGCCAGTTTATGATCTGCAACCTGTGGCTGGCGGGCGTGCCTGCAGCATCGATCGTCGCGAGCGTCGCCGCCATCTCCTCGCGCTTTGCGCTTTACTCGGCATCGATCGCACCCCATCTGGCGGGCGCCTCGAAGCGTCAGACGCTGGCTGTTGCCGCGACACTTACCGAGGAGGCATATGGCATCTCGCTTGCCAAGTTGGTTGAAGGGGAGGATTGGGGCCCGCGCGAGTCCTTTGTGCTCAACGTGATCCTTATCGCAACATGGGGCGTATCGTGTACGACGGGCGCCATCGTCGGCGCCGTTGTCGATGTTCCCACCGCTATTGCGAGTTTCGTCTGCACGTCGCTCTTTATCTGTCTACTCTTTTCGCAGCGGTTGTCGCGCGGCAACGTTGTCGCGGCGGTTTCGGGCGCGGTGTCCGTCGCCGTATGCAAGTTCTTGGGCCTCATGAATATTACCGTGCCGGCAAGCGTCGTGGTCGGCATTGCCATTGCGCTGGCGTGCGATGCTGTATTTGACGGAAGAGGTGCCCGCGATGCCCGTTAACGAGTTCTTGGTTCTGTGGCTGTCGTCGTGGGCTGCTATCGCGTTCTTTCGCATCGCGCCGGCGTTCGCCTTGCGCGGGCGGACCCTGTCGCCCCGTATTACCGAGGCCCTGGGCTATATCCCGCCCGCTGCCTTTGCCGCGCTGGTCGCCAACGACTTGGTGAGTCCCGGCGCGTTCGACGCGGGGCTCTGGCCTGCCTTGGTTCCCTGGATTGCGGCCGCCGGCGTCGTGGTCGTGGCGGTCAAGACAAAATCGATGCTGTGGTGCTGCGTCTCGGGCATCGTACTCTATATCGTCTTGAGCCTTATATAGGGGTGGCGTCGCGGGCGCCGAATCTCGTTCCATCCCAACTTGTCGAGTTTTTCACCGAGCTGGTCTATTTCTTCTGGTACCATGGTCAAACTTTACTGTAGCAAAGTGTGACGTGGGCTTTTGTTCCGCGTCAGCGGAAATGGGGGTTTCATGGCACAGGAAGCAACCGCCAACGAGCAAAAGAAATTCAAGGTCCCGCGCATCCCGGGCGACATCATGATCTATCCCATGATCGTCGGTCTTTTGCTCAACACCTTCTGCCCGCAGGTTTTTGAGATCGGCGGCTTCTTTACGGCTGCCTGCCGCGGTGGCTCCAATACCATCGTCGCCGCGATCCTGCTGTTTGTGGGCGCCGGCATCAGCTTTAAGTCCACGCCGGGCGCCATCAAGACCGGCATCGTCGTGCTGATTCCTAAGCTTGTAGTGGCAGCCGCGCTGGGTCTGGGCGTCGCGTACTTCTTTAACGATAACTTTTTAGGCCTGAGCTCGGTTTCCATCATCGGCGGCATTACGTTTTGCAACATGGCGCTCTATACGGGCATCATGGGCGAGTTCGGCGATGAGTCCGAGCAGGGCGCCGTCGGTATCCTGTTCTTTACGGCCGGCCCCGCCGTCACGATGATCATCCTCGGTGTTTCCGGCCTCGCCAACATTCCCATTGGCACCATTATCGGCTCCATCTTGCCACTCGTTATTGGCATGGTTCTGGGCAACCTGTTCCCGTTTATCAAGAACCTGCTGGTTCCCGGTGCCAATCCCGCGATTGCCGTCATCGGATTTCAGCTCGGTGCGTCCATGAGCCTGTCGAGCTTTATCACCGGCGGTATTTCCGGCATCTTGCTGGGCCTTGTCACGCTGTTTGTCGTCGGTCCCATTACCTTTGCCTTCGAGCGCCTGTGTGGCGGCAATGGTAAGGCGGCTGTGGCATGTTCCACCATTGCCGGCACGGCCATGACCACGCCGGTCGCCCTCGCCGAGGTCGCTCCGCGCTATGCCGAGCTTGCGCCCACCGCGTATGCGCAGATCGCCACTGCCGTCATCATCACGGCAATCATGGCCCCGATTCTGACCGGCTGGGTCGATAAGAAGTTCTGCCAGGGCAAGGAAGACCTGTCGCCTGCCGGTGTCGAGGCCATCGAAGAGGCTGTCGCGACCGACATCGATGGCGAGTAGCAATCGATACCCATCAATGATTCCGGCGTGCAACTCGCGCCGTTTGAGCGCCCGAACGAGAGCTGTCTTGCAGTGACGTTCGGGCGCTCTGCTATTATTCCCCTTACCCCTGCGGAGTAGGGGGTGTTTGTTGCCCAGATTCGAATTGGGCGATTCTGGCCACTTGGATATTGAAGGGAGGGCGTCTAGTGGTAAAGGCACTCAAGATCGAGATATTCCTGCTATGCATGATTGTTCTTATCGGGCTTGCCGCGCGAAGTCGCCACTCCTTGTTCTCGAGTACCCAGCAGTTATTGTTTAGTACGCTCGGCTACACCTCTGCCGCGTACATGTTATTCGATATAATCTGGACGCTTTCGGACGGTGTGGGCGGCACGCTGGGCATTGCTGCCAACTGGATTTCCAACGCGGTTTCGTTTTCGCTGTTCGCCATCGCGTGCCTCATTTGGTTTTTCTATTCCGAGACGATGCAGGGCTCACGGCTCCTGACCACGCCCTATAGGGTGGTACTTTTAACGTTGCCAACCGCATTGGTGGTCGTTCTGGCATTTACCAGCTACTGGACGCACGCTATGTTCTATATCGATGCGCGGGGCGTATATCGTCGCGGAGCGCTTTATATGATTCAGCCTATCGTTAGCTACTGCTACGTCATATATACGTCCTTGCATGCCTTTATTCAGGCTCGAAAAGTCGAAAGCCTGCAAAAGAAGGCCATTTATCGCACCCTCGCCTTTTTTGCGGTTCCCGCTCTGGTGGGCGGTACCTTTCAGATCGTATACTCGGTGCCTGGCCTTTGTGTCGGCATAATGATTAGCATGTTGCTGCTCTATATCATCTGCCAGGAGCAACTGATCTCGACTGACCCGTTGACTGGACTCAACAACCGCAACCGTTTTGAGACCTATATGCTGTCGCTCTTTTCAAATGTGGATCAGGCCGAAGATGTGTATCTGCTTATGATGGACGCTGACGGCTTTAAGCAGATTAACGATCGCTATGGACATGTGGAGGGCGACCATGCCCTCCAGGTCGTATCTGCTACGCTCAAAGAGGTCTGCTCAGCGTCTGGTGGCTTTATCGCACGTTATGGCGGCGATGAGTTCGTGGTGCTTCAAAAGGCAGCGGCGGAGCAGGACATCATGGACCTGTGTTCGGCGATTAACGACGAGCTCGCTCGTGCCGAGGTGCCGTATGCATTGCGGATGTCCATTGGTTACGCGCGGGTCGGCGATAGTGTTGATACCTGGCAAGACTTACTTCGCGCTGCCGATGCGGAGCTCTACCGCGTCAAGGCCGAGAAAAAGAAAGCCGGCGTTCAGATACGCTAGAAAAAGGGGCGCACGCTTGCGTGCGTGGCGGCCCTCAGCTCACCGATGTACTCCAATAAGCTAAAGTGTGCGAACAACCTCTCAAAAAAGTGAGCTCGCTAGGCCTTTTTGGGCCTGTTGACGATGATGATGCCGCCGCAGACCAACAGCAGGGCAACAAGTACGGTAACAGGGCTCGTGCCAGCGCCCTCGCCGAGCAGCAGAGCGCTCAACAGTACGCCAAAGACTGGATTCATAAAGCCAAAGACCGACACACGGCTGACGGGGTTGACGGCAAGCAGACGCGACCATAGCGAGTACGCGACGGCGGAAATGAGTGCCATATAGATAATGAGTGCGATGGCGGGGATGATCGCGGTGGGGGAGAGCGCGCCGCCCATCAAAAACCCGATGGCGGTAAGGACCAAACCTCCGACTAAAAACTGCCAGCCGGCGAGCAAGACGCCGTCATGCTTGCGCGAGAAGATGCCGATCAGGCAGGTCGAAAGAGCACCCGCGACAGTGGAGGCTAGGATAAAGCCCTCGCCATCGAGCCTGAAGCCAAAGGTGCCATCTGCGCCCGAGAGGTTGACGAGCGCGACGCCGGCAAAGCCCAGCGCACAGCCAAGCACCTTGGCCGTATTGAGCTTCTCGGTGTGAAATGCCAGGGCGGCAAAGAGGATTGCGAGGAAGTTGGCGCTGGCCTCGATGATGGAGCTCGACATGGCGCTGGCGCGCGAGAGGCCCAGATAGAAAAAGAAATACTGCCCGATAGTCTGGAAGAGCGACAAGACAAAGATGGGCTTGATGTCGCGCGCTTGCGGTATGAGGGGGCGGCGTTGGGCCGCGCTCATCCCAACGATAACCAGGGCGCCGGCAAGCGTAAAGCGTAAACCTGCAAAGAGCAGCTGCGAAGCGGCATCGTGCGCCGGGATACCAAAGAGTGCGTAGCCGATCTTGATGCAGGGGAAAGCCGACCCCCAGAGCGCACAGCAAACAAGACAGCCCAGGATAAGTCCGGGCAGGGTGGCGAGATACGGCTTGCGGCTTTCCATGATGTCCTTCCTGTATGCGCGAAGCAAAAAAGAACCCGCCACCGGATGTGTCGGTGGCGGGTGTTGTTACCCGAGGGGATTGTACCCGATGGGAAAGGTTTAGGCGAAGTAGGCTACGCCGCTCTCGAAGATCGGCATGAACTTATCGCCGGGGACATGCTCGGGCACGTTGCGGTACAGGTTGTCGCCGCGACGCTCGGCATGGCCCATCTTGCCCAGGACGCGGCCGTCGGGGCTCGTGATGCCCTCGATGGCGAGTGCGGAGCCGTTGGGGTTGACGGAGAGATCCATGCTGGGCTTGCCGTCCTCGCCCACGTACTGCGTGGCGACCTGGCCGTTGGCGATCAGCTGGGCGAGCACTTCGTCGTTGGCGACAAAGCGGCCCTCGCCGTGGCTGATGGCGACGGTGTAGGGGTCGTCCAGGCTGCACTGCGACAGCCACGGGGACAGGTTGGACGAGATGCGGGTGCGCACCAGACGGCTCTGATGACGACCGATGGTGTTGAACGTCAACGTGGGCGCATCGGGCGTGGCGTCGACGATGTCGCCATAGGGCACCAGACCGAGCTTGATCAGGGCCTGGAAGCCGTTGCAGATGCCCAGCATCAGGCCGTCGCGGGCCTTGAGCAGGTCGCGGACTGCCTCGGTGACCTCGGGAGCGCGGAAGAACGCCGTGATGAACTTGGCGGAGCCATCGGGCTCGTCGCCGCCCGAGAAGCCGCCGGGGATCATGACGATCTGGCTTGCACGGATGCGGCGGGCAAGCTCGTGGGTGCTCTCGGCGACGGCCTCGGGCGTGAGGTTGTTGATCACGAAGGTGTCGGCTTCGGCACCGGCTGCGCGGAAGGCACGTGCGCTGTCGTACTCACAGTTGTTGCCGGGGAACACGGGGATGATCGCGCGCGGACGGGCGATCTTGGCGCCGCCGTACACGTGGATGTCCTTGGCGCGGAAGTCGATGGTCTCGACCTCGGGGGTCTCGTCGGCGCTGCGGTAGGCAAAGACGCCCTCGATGCCGCTCTCCCAGGCCTCCTGGAGCTTGGCGAGCTCGATGACCTCGGAGCCGGTGTCGATGACATAGCCCTCGACGGTGGTGCCCAGGGGCTCGACGACAACGCCGTCGGCGACCTCGGGCAGCTCGGCGTCCTCGGCGAGCTCGACGATAAAGCTGCCGTAGAGCGGGGTGAAGAGGCTCTCCACGTCCACGTCCTCGGCAAGCTCGATGCCGATCTGGTTACCGACGCACATCTTAAAGAGGCTCTCGGCGCCGCAGCCGTAGCCGGGCGTAGAGACGGCCAGGGCGTCACCGGTGGCGGTGAGCGCCTCGACGGCGTCAAACGCGGCGAGCAGCTGCTGGGCGTCGGGACGGTAGTCCTCGCCATAGGTAGCGGGGGCGATGCGGACGACGCGGTGCGTGAGGCCCTTGAACTCGGGCGAGACGGCGCGGGCCGCCTTGCCCACGGCGACAGCGAAGCTGATCAGGGTCGGAGGAACGTTGAGCTCGCCGGCTTCGTCCTCAAAAGAGCCGCTCATGGAGTCCTTGCCGCCGATGGCGCCAGCACCCAGGTCGACCTGGGCCATGAGGGCGCCCAGGACGGCTGCCGTGGGCTTGCCCCAGCGCTCTGCCTCGGTGCGCAGACGCTCGAAGTACTCCTGGAAGGAGAGGTAGGCGCGCTTGTGCTCAAAGCCGGCGGCAACGAGCTTGGCGATGGACTCGACCACGGACAGGTAGGAGCCCGCAAATTGGTCGGCTTCCATCAGGTAGGGGTTGAAGCCCCATGCCATAGCGCTTGCCGTGGTGGTCTCGCCGTCCACGGGGAACTTGGCGACCATGGCCGAGCTTGGGGTGAGCTGCGTCTTGCCACCAAAGGGCATGAGCACGGTCGCGGCGCCGATGGTGGAGTCGAAGCGCTCGGAAAGGCCCTTGTTGGAAGCGACGTTGAGGTCGGTGACAAGCGAGGTCATGCGCTCGGCAAGCGTGGTGCCGGCCCAGCTGGGCTGCCACACGCTGCGGGCGCATACGTGGGCGACCTGGTGCTTGGGCGCGCCGTTGGAGTTGAGGAACTCGCGGGATAGGTCGACGATGGCGACACCGTTCCAGGCCATGCGCATGCGCGGCTCGGCGGTAACCTCGGCGATAACGGTCGCCTCGAGGTTCTCCTCGGCGGCGTAGCCCATGAACTCCTCGACGTCACCGTCGGCGACGGCGCAGGCCATACGCTCCTGGGACTCGGAGATAGCGAGCTCGGTGCCGTCCAGGCCGTCGTACTTCTTGGTCACGGTATCAAGGTCGACATACAGGCCGTCGGCAAGCTCGCCCACGGCGACCGAGACACCGCCGGCGCCAAAGTCGTTGCAGCGCTTGATCAGACGGCAGGCGTCGCCGCGGCGGAACAGACGCTGCAGCTTGCGCTCGACCGGGGCGTTGCCCTTCTGGACCTCGGCACCCGAGGTCTCGATGGACTCGGTGTTCTGGGTCTTGGAGGAGCCGGTGGCGCCACCGATGCCATCGCGGCCGGTGCGGCCGCCCAGCAGGATGATCTTGTCGGTGGGGGCGGGGCACTCGCGACGAACGTGGTTTGCCGGGGTAGCGCCCACGACGGCGCCAACCTCCATGCGCTTGGCCACGTAACCGGGGTGATAGAGCTCGTTGACCTGACCGGTGGCAAGGCCGATCTGGTTGCCGTAGCTGGAGTAGCCGGCGGCGGCAGTGGTCACGAGCTTGCGCTGCGGCAGCTTGCCCTCGAGCGTCTCGGAAACCGGGACGGTGGGGTCGCCGGCACCGGTGACGCGCATAGCCTGATACACATAGCTGCGGCCCGAGAGCGGGTCACGGATAGCGCCGCCCACGCAAGTGGCGGCACCGCCGAAGGGCTCGATCTCGGTCGGGTGGTTGTGGGTCTCGTTCTTAAAGAGGAACAGCCAGTCCTGGTCCTCGCCATCGACATCGACCTTCACCTTGACGGTGCAGGCGTTGATCTCCTCGGACTCATCGACATCGGTCATTACGCCGGTCTTCTTAAGGTACTTAGCGCCGATGGTGCCCATGTCCATGAGGCAGACGGGCTTGGCGTCGCGACCGAGCTCGTGGCGCATCTCCATGTAGCGGTCGAAGGCCTGCTGCACCACGGCGTCGTCGATCGTCACGTCATCCAGGACGGTGCCGAAGGTGGTGTGGCGGCAGTGGTCGGACCAATAGGTGTCGATCACGCGGATCTCGGTGATGGTGGGGTCGCGGTCCTCATCGCGGAAGTACTGCTGGCAGAAGGCGATGTCCGCCTCGTCCATGGCAAGACCGCGCTCGGAAATAAAGGCGGCAAGGCCGGCCTCGTCGAGCTCGCGGAAGCCGTCGAGCACCTCGACGGGCTGGGGCTCGGGGGTCTCCATGTACAGCGTCTCGGGCAGGTCGAGCGAGGCGATGCGCGCCTCGACGGGGTTCACCACGTAGTGCTTGATGGCCTCGATGGCGGCTTCGTCCAGGGCGCCCGAGATCATATAGACCTTGGCGGAGCGCACGGCGGGGCGCTCGCCCTGGCTGATGAGCTGCACGCACTCGCTGGCGGAGTCGGCGCGCTGGTCAAACTGGCCAGGCAGGAATTCGACGGCAAAGACGGCGCCATCGCTTGCGGGGAGCTCGTCGTAGGTCACATCGACCTGGGGCTCGCTAAAGACGGTCGGCACGCAGGAGCGGAAAAGCTCCTCGTCGATGCCCTCGACGTCGTAGCGGTTGATGATCCTCAGGGCCTCGATGCCCTTGATGCCGAGAATTTCGGTCAGCTCGCCCTTGAGCTGCTGAGCCTCGACGTCGAACCCGGGTTTCTTCTCCACGTAGATACGAGAGACCATTGGTTCCTGCCTTCCTGATCGGTTGGGCGTACGGTACGGTATGCGGCAGCGGTCGGTTTGCGGGGTCTGCCCTGCGGTCGCCTTGAGCCACATGTTTGTAAACCTCACCATGATACGACAGCTCGCGGCGCGTTGAGGACGGCGAGGGTGCTACAGTGAAGTGCAAACAAGAGAAAGGCATCACATGGCATTCGTTTCGCTCGCCATCATCGCACTCGTGGCCTTTGCGAGTCCTTTTATTGCCTCAGCGATTCCCGGAAAACCCGTTCCCGAGACGGTCTTTTTGCTCGTGCTCGGCGCGGTGCTGGGACCCCATATGCTCGGCGTCATCCATGTAGATGCCGAGGTCTCGCTGGTGTCCGAGCTCGGTCTGGCCTTTTTGTTCCTGCTCGCCGGCTTTGAGATCGACCCCAAGAGCATCACGGGCGTCGAGGGGCGCTACGGCTTGGCGACGTGGGTCGTCACGTTTGGTATCGCCTGGCTTGCCGTGCGCTTTACCCCGTGGTTCTCGGTCAGCCATTTCGACGGTATCGCCGTGACGCTCGCCTTGACCTCGACGGCGCTTGGAGCGCTCATGCCCATCTTGCGCGAGCGGTTGCTTGCCGGAACGCGCGTCGGTGATTCGATTCTCGCCTATGGTACGTGGGGCGAGCTCGGCCCCGTGCTCGCCATGTCGGTACTGCTGTCTGCCCGTACGGGTATCGAGACGCTGCTGATCTTGGGCCTGTTCGCCGTGGTGTGTGTGCTGCTTGCCGTGGTCCCCAGCCGCTCCAAACGCGTCGGCAGCCGCTTCTTTGCGTTTGTCGAGGAGCGCGCCGATACCACGTCGCAGACCTTCGTGCGCCTGACGGTGCTTATTTTGGTCACGCTCGTGGCGTTCTCGGCCATCTTTAGCCTCGATATCGTGTTGGGCGCTTTTGCCGCCGGCTTCGTCCTGCGCTATATCATCCCCGAGGGCAACCATACGCTCGAGACCAAGCTCGACGGCCTGGCCTACGGTTTTTTGATTCCGGTGTTCTTTACCGTATCGGGCGCAAAGATCGACCTGACGGCCGTGGCGTCGCGCCCGGGCTTGCTCGCGGGCTTTATCGTGGCGTTGTTGATTATTCGTGCCGTGCCCATTCTTATCTCTATGAGCATTTGTCCTGCGACGCGCGATGTCTCGGCGTATGGCCGCATCACCGTGGCGCTCTACTGCACCACGGCGCTGCCGATCATCGTTGCCGTGACGAGCGTTGCCGTCAACGCGGGTGCGCTGTCGCAAGACATCGCGTCGGTTATGGTTGCCGCCGGCGCCATCACGGTGTTCTTGATGCCATTGCTCGCGCAGCTCTTCTACCGCGTGGTCGACGCCGCACCGGTCGCCGCCGTGGCAGAGGTTGCCGAGCATCCATCCGATGCGCTCGACATCCTGCGCGCTCACCACGACCTAGCGAGCTTGCTCGCGCGCGAGCATGAGCTGCTGACTTCGCATGGCCATGGTCGCGTATTCGAGGGCCTGCCTACGCTCGATACGATTGCCGAGCGTCTTTCTGCCGAGGCGGCGAGCGGCCACATCGATGCCCGCATCGTGGACGCGGCACATCTTCTTGCCGATAAGACCTATGGCGACGAGATAGATCCGTCCGAGCTCCCCCCGCGTGAGCGTCGCCGCCTAGAGCGCGCCAAGCTCGCTGTGCGCGAATACCGCCGCCGCATGCTGGAGCTCTACGCACGAGAAGAATCCGAGGACGACGACGGCAAGTAGCAAGGAATACCGGGATACGGGTTCCGTCCCAGCTTTGGAATGGGATGCCGTTTCCACTTTGGACCTCTACGGGAAAGCGCATCCCGATTTGAAGGCCCAGAATGGGATACGCTTTCCGAAACAAGGCCCTTTGGGAAACTACATCCCGGAATAGACGCTCAGAGTGGGATGCACCTTCCGTTAGGGGTCCGTTGCGGAAAGTGCATCCCGGAATTGGTGCCCAAAACGGGACACAGATTCCGCGAGAGGGCTCTGGGGAAATTGCATCCCGTTCTGAGCCAGGGGCTGCGGACGCAGTTTCCCTTTTAAAAAAGAAGGCGCACTGCCTGCGGTTGATGCAGACAGCGCGTCTTTTGCATTGAGCTTTGTTGAGGTTTGAAGCCGGAGTTGCTATGTAAATAGGGGAATCTTAATTTTCAAAACCCCGTACTTTGAAATTAGCCAACACATTTTTGCAGTCTTAATTGCAAATAGCCGACTTATTCGAAATAATGATAGTCGATTAAGCTTTTTGATTTCAAAGGAGCGATGAAGCGATGGCGTACAAGACACTCGAAAAACTCTTTTATGCAGATTCAAGCTCC
>CALBBA010000168.1 GCA_937926755.1 uncultured Collinsella sp. | reverse complement strand
GAGGGTGCTCACCCCTAGCACATCACACCAACTCTGCAAGATCGCATATATCAACCTTCACTAACCTCTATTTAACAATTTTGACCATTCCTACTTAACAATCTCTACCACCGAGATTTCCTTGAGTCGTTTTCGGCCTTAACAACAGGCAATCCTCAAACCTGATGCCTATTTCCCCAATTCTTGACAGCAATAACGTGAGAGCTCCGTTTGACACGGGCCTTCGATCAAGGCATTTTGCACCCGAAAGACGCACCGTCCGTCAATTGCGGCTGCGCAACCCGAAACTCTTGCTTCAATTTCGAATTGTGCAGACAGCCTGCAAAGCAGCATCTAGGCATACATCAAAATCACAGTCCAGTCACCCTCCATGGGAGGCAACCGCAGACACAGCTGGATGCACGAGTGCCGATAATGCCGGACGTATACGCGACGTTGTGGCGGAAAATCCGGACGTCTATTGGACACTCAGGAAATCTTCTCGTTCTCGCATGTCTCTTACATAACTTATCTACTTGAGTTAAAATGGCTTTCTACGGACAGAAAGGGGAAGACTTATACGCGAAGTGAACTTCTCAACATGTGTCAGATGAGATCCTTGAGCATTTGGATTACGTCATGGTTGATGGCGTAGATTTTCCTGTCGTTCAGCATTTCACCGACCGTCATCCACTTGCACTTCTTGGATCCAATCGCGAACTCACCTTCAGCATCCCAAGCATCAGGAATCCGGATCACCGACGCAAGATACAATCGGTAATCGTAAGTGCGCTCCTCATTATGCGCGGTAGACAACTTTGTACTGGTCGCAGTTCCAACGAATCTCATTTGGAAATCGTCAGACGGAATCTTGAATTCCGACGAAAGATATGACGAAAGCTTTCTTTTGTCTTCCTCATACGAATCAAATGAACGATGGTTCGGAAGAAACCAACAATTCCACTGCTCGTCGTAATACGTCAGATACCGGTTGGACAGCGCGTCCATGCCATCCTTGACCGCAATGAGAGAGCTAGCTCTTCTGTTCATCGATTCGATTTCCTTATATAGTTTTTCGGAAGTGAGTCCCTTGCATACGATACTCGCGACACCCAACGCGATTATCACAACACCCAGCACAGCAAATAAGCATCGTGCCCGCATCGGCAATTCCGCAAACGTCCATGCTGTTGGAATATAGAATAGGCCCGCAACAATGTTGGCGATGCCGTCGCCCTTGGAACCATATCCAATAAGGCTCCTGTGCTCATTGAGCTTCGACCTCAAATCGCGCTCGTCAATTCTCAGCATCATACGCACCAATACTACATTACAAGTAGAAATCCTTTCATCAAGGATGAACTTGGCCACAGAAAATGCCACAATCTACGTCAAATTTGACATAGTTCTCTTGCCCTCCCTGATAGCAGCTATTCCTAATTCAGAAAGCGGCTTCACAAGCCAGGGCGCACAACGACAATCAGAGCCAATAGACTCTCAATGAAGTCCTGAGCTGATTAGCTCAGGAATGGTCTCATTCTAATCCGCTCTAATGACTAAGCGAATTAAAAACTTTGCGAGAGCGGAACAGATACCTCTCCCTCCAGTCAGTTTATCACCAGAAAAAGAGACATAAACCCTTATATTTCCTCATGCGAGAGGTCATCGCGTGTCGCAGCAATGATTCACCTCTCGTATTCCAAAATTCATAAAAAACCTTTTGAATTATCAAGCCACAATCACATAGGTGAAAGACAATCAGAGAGGTTAAAGTGAAATCAGATAACCGTCGGAATGGTTAAATCACTGTATTCCCGTCGTCCCAAGAATGACATTCCCTCTCTTGCCTGCTCTTCTTTTCCGAGAAAACAGACAACAACTGAATCCGTTGAACCATCGATTTCAACTTCTATTAGATTCTGGACAACCAGCATTTTTGCAGGCCGAATCCGCAGAAAGAACACGCTATACTGCAACCTCTCGCCATAGCACCGTAATATTTTTGCCACGTGATCACGACGTCTATCATCATTGATGTCGTACGCCACAAGATAACTTCGTTTTTCGTCACTCATCATCCGCCTCCCGATATGAAACCGCTTCCACCGTTGCCGCTTCTACCGAATTCGTATCCCCCTGTATTCAGGTTGCGTTCCGTCAAGGTACCCCAGAATCATTCGAGCCTGAATCTCGATAATCCGTCTCCATGATGCCTTGTATTTAAATATCGGATGCGTAATCTCCGTCTCCATACGCCTCTCGTATGCCTGGATGACAGTCTTACGCGTCTTATCAGTCATACGTACTGATTCAAGCACATGTGAAAATCCGTCTACACTGATTTCGCCATTATTAATGACTGTTTGCACCACGGAATCCGCAATGGGAGCGCGAAACTCCTCCATAAGATCCAACGCCAGTGCTGGCTTGTTTCGTTTACTGCTATGCAGAAAGCCCGCATGCGGATCAAGCCCGCAGGAAATCAATGCTCTCACGCAGTCTGAAAGCAGCAGAGTGTAAGTGAAGTCTAGCAATGAGTTAAGCTCATCGGGAGCGGGACGACGCATCCTTGCGACCCAAGGCCAATCGACTCTTTTTTCAGTCTTAACGAGATGTCCAAACTGCGAAAAATAGAGCGATGCAGCTTCGCCTTCTAATCCCAAAACGTCCTGCCACCTGTTCGCGTTAGCTACCTGTTTTTCGATTTGTCGCAGCTGAGGTAGCACCAGATTGTCTGATTCTGAACGTCTGAGCAGTACGGACTGATTATGTATTTTAGCGATGATAAATTCTCTCGCGAGTCCGAGTCTGCCTTCATGAGAGGCAACGTGCTGATCCACTCGATGTTCACCGTTCGGACCATAGGATGATGTCGCCCACCCATACATCCTTCCCGTTCCGCTACACCATACGATTGGAATATCGCGCCACATCAGCTCACGAATGAGGCCGCTAGACAGATCAGTGTTTCCGTATATCTGCAGACCTTGAATGGTGTCCAATGGCACGGATGCGAGTTCTTCACCATTCTTCTGTACTATCATTCGACCTGATCGTGTAAATGCTTTGGCTCCCGGGGTTGCCAAATGCGTTACTTGGTTGTCTGGAGACGACACCATGATTCTATGCGTGACTTCGCATAGCTGACGTTCCTCAGGAAGACATATCCCAGCATGAGAGCAACGCATGCATCTGGCGCTATCTTCTAGAGGCTCGGGAGCATGACCAGCATTAATCAACGCTCTGGTTTCCTCTACCGCTTTGTGCGCTTGGTCATAATCCTCTTGGTCAAGCTCAACTTCCACACGACGATGGTGCGTGGTGAAGAAAATTTCAGTGCCCGCAACGGAGAACCCCATATCTTCCAAACAAGCCGCCTGCAAAGCTAACTGTGTTCGCATTGCTTCAGTGACTTGCATCGCACGTTTTACCGGGGTGGCCTTATATTCGCGGATGATGATTCCATCATCCGTCATGCACGCTGCATCAAGGCGCCCGGAAACGCCCCATCCCTCATGCCTGATATTTACCGCTTGAAATGAATCGGCGTCCGGAGCGCCACCGTAACGATCAACTTTTCGATGATCATACGTGCCTTGCGCAATCTGTGCCGATTCGACTTTTTCTCCGACAGCTTCCAACCATGCTCTGCGTGGGCAGAACATGTAGTTGGCAACCAAGCTAATCGGGATGGGGTCATCGTCCATGTTTTTCTCCGATTCTTCGCATTTACAGAGGAATTATTTCTCCCGGCTCAAGCCAACGTTCCGGCGCGCTAGCGTTGTCGGAAACAAACTGGTTGAACAGTACGCAGGCACACACGCCTTTTTCGCGCAACCAATCAGCAGCAGAGCTAATTGTTGTCATGTCGGTCGTCGTGGTCTTCTGTTGTATGCCGAATTCGGCGAGCGCGCTACTACGAACTACCGATCGATATTTCGCAACCGTCCAAGGCTTGTCTGTTATGGGAAGCACAGCGAAACGGATAGGTCCTTTCAACTGAAACAGAGCCGTACTCGGATCACGATCATCGTTCCCAGCACTGGTGCAAACCCACGTAGGGAAAGCAGACACGCCCATCAATGCACACCAAGCGCGAGCGTTATCGGTTTTTGACGGCGCATGCAGTCCAGTCGCAGTGCGACTCGTCGCACTATTTTTGCCCGCTTCGTCAACAATATCCTTCCCCATCAACCCATCTTGTACAGCTTGAACGGAACGCTCAGCTACCTTTTGAGCCAATGGAAGCAATCGACCTTGAACGAATTCCTGGCCTTGGTTGCGTGTAACCATTTCCCAACGCGAGGCACCTGCGTCAGACCATAACTTTTTACTCCGTTCACCTGACCAGTACGAAGGTTGGCCCAATGCCCCGAAATACCGGTAATCGCCCCAAGTTCGCAAGTCGTCAATCGCCGCTTCGCGATCTTGAGACAGTTTCTCCCAGCCACCCGGCACACCCAAAGCACTCAATCTTGGTGACATAGTGGCATGCATGGAAGAGCTCTTCCCTGCATCTCTCGCACCGGAAACCGTATAGTCTCCGCGAGATTGCAATGCCTTCATGGAAGACCATCGTTCTGCATGATTACTGACTATGACGGATACTGCTTCCATATCCAAATCATCACTTATCGTCAGTTCCGCATGACGAAAATCGACCCACCGGATCATGCAATGTCGGCCACTATCATCATCTTCCAGAATTGAAGCAAGTCCGACCATCATGAGGTGGGAAAAGGCGTCAGTAATATCCGCTGGTATCCGAATAGCCATTACAATCCCTCCTTCGAACAGGTGATGTCAGCCGCTCTTAAGAGTGCTTCCATATAGGAGACTCCCCAGAAACCATATCGTTGATTGGTGCGATCAATAAGGGCTTCCCACCCTCCAGATTCAAACAAATCATCAGCGATATTGTTCAGCGCCGGCGCTTGCGCTCTAGATGCTCCTCCGCTCTCCGGCAACAGATAGTCCGTCCCGTGTTCGAAGGTCGACCGTCCATGACCATGCGAAGTTCCAATGAGTCGTTCGATCAGCTGTCTGCGATATTCCGGCAATTGACGAAGTTCCGTTTCGGTTTCACATGCCAACACAAATTCAGCCACGGATCGCTGCTCATGACGCCACCCTCTCAGCTGACATTGGTTCCTGAACTGCTGTTCCCACGCACGAGAGCTAAATCGACTTTTGGCACGAAACTTTCGCTGCCCCTGCGGCTTTCGTCCCTGATAAAGCAAAGTCTGGAAGCGTGCATCGATTTTGCCTTCGTCATGGTATTCGCCAGCAATACGAAGATTCTCGACCATGTCATCATCAAAACCTACCATACGTGCCAAGGCCTCAGCTCGTGCCGCAACATGATCTTGGTGGCCTTCCTCTTGTCGATGAGGACCACCAAGCAATAATTCATATTCTTTAGCTTTGGCGCTCAATATCTCCTGATCGGATTCCGATCCCGAATCACTGGCATGCAAACTGACAACCACCCACCAGGTTTTGCACCCAGTTTCATCTTCTTCATACATGATACGGTTGAGCACAAGAGTATTTGCATCGGCAAAAGAATCTGAAGACATTTCCGATGCTGGTGTACAAATCAATTGCAAATCGCGATTCATCTGCTCTTGCTGCTCAGCAGTAAAATCGCCTATGTTATTCACCAACGCATAGGCCTGCGTAAAAGCAGTCTTGATTCCATCGTGACCGTCAGCTTCCTTATAGTAACGTACCATTTTCCCGAGGGCGCATGCATTGTATACATCTTTAGCCATGCTCTTCCCATCAAGGTCGAGCATTACCACTTCCCCCTCCGAAGAAAGCTCAGTGAACATTTTCACGGAAGCGTCCAAGACGATGACATCACCGGTTTTAATGCGCCCATCATATGAATCAGGTCGATTCGCATCCGCAGCACCTAGAGGCAAGACGCGTTGTCCTTCCTCGTTTGAAGCTCGATACAGGAAAGCCCTTATAGCACCACCTTCAAGACTCGCCTTCAGCTTTGCCGCTTGGTCCTGATTACGCAACGGGAACAATTCCTCATTCTCAGGTTCAGTTTCCTCAAGCAATGCGATGGCAACATTCGTGTCCTGCGGCAGATCCCTGACCACAACACCGATGTCCGGGGAATCGTCCGCCAGATCATCACGCAACCACAGATTGAGATCCGCACTCCCCTGTTGGAGCCCCGGCAACCGCAAATCAGCAGACAACTGTTCATCCGTGGATGAAAGGTTCTCAGCATCCCACGGCTCCAAACGTTGGAACAGCAGACGACGAGGCTTCTCTGCAGGAACATAATTCCCTTGCAGAATCGATTGCCGAACTGACCACGCACTCATGTTCGGTAATTCCGAATCAGTCCGAGGAAGTTTCTCCAACCAAGCCAAAGCTTTATCAAGATCCCGCTCATCGTATGGAGCCGCTGTTTTAGCAGTTAGCCGTTTCCCCTCGACGCCAAAGACATACATATCGCCTTGGGGGTTCAGCCCACGACGATTGACACGGCCAGCGCGCTGCACCAACGCAGATGCCGGAGCTAATTCCGTAATAAGGGTCGTGAAATCAACGTCCACGCCTACTTCCAACGTCTGCGTGCCAATGATGCAACATGGAGATTCGGGCGAAGCATCTAGTGACATAGCATCGCGCATTGCCGTAAGGATTTTTTTCTTATCGTAGGCGCGCATTGGACCTATGTAGCTCGCTACTGGGCGTCTGATACCAGCTTTCTTCAGCTGAGCCGACAGTTCTTTCGCCACTTGCTTGGCTTTTTTAACCGTATTGACAATACACCCGACTACGCCATTGCCAGTCTCGCCATATTCACCAGATTCTTGATTCTGGATCATTCCAACGCAGGTATCAACGATCTTTTGGATCTCTTCCTTTTCCGTAGCGCTGGTGCAATCCAGAACAACCGGCTTCGGCTTGCACAGTCGATCAGCAAGCGATGTCTCAACCGTCAAATCCTCTTGCTCGATTTCCACGCTGGTCCGTTTTGCATCCTCGCTAGCTGGAGTCGCCGTGGTTTCCACTACCTGCAGTGGAGAAACGTATTCACTGAGAGGATAGTCAGCCATACTTTCAATGCGATCCACCTGTTGCGCTGTTTCAAGCAGCTGCCGGCTTAGATGCGCTTCATCGGCCACCAGCACAGTATCATAGGCAAGCAATCCGGCTTCCATGGAGCGCATAGTACGGCTGGTACCATAACCACGAAACAGCAAACGACTGCCAAACATGTCAGGTGTAGCGCAGATGACAGCACAGGTCTGCGGATAATACCGCCAGTCTCTCTGAGAAGCTATACCTCCACGCAATTCGACAACATTCATAACGGAAGGCTTATCAGTATGAGGCAAACCATCATGCACACCAGCTCTGAGCTTGAGGCCTTCCTTATAGTGAATCATGGAGTCACTCGTGTGGATTTTGCCGCAAAGCTCGTCAGCCTCATCAAATTGGTCATCGACAAGAGAGCGACGATTCACCGTTAATGCCAAGCGCCGAGGGATGCGCCGCAACGGAAGGCAAGACAAGATCTCATGTTCTTTTCGGCTTTCGCCTTCAGCCAATCCGACCATCGCATTAAGGAATACATGGATATCAATAACGCTGGTTTTGCCAGATGCCGTTGGCACTGAAATACGATCAGGCCAGCGTCCTTCTTGCGCAACATACCGCATCAAACGGAACTGCCAGCGGTATGGAGTGCGACCATCATGAGCCAAGGCAACAAACTGAGCATACTGCTGTTCCATAAAAGCTAAAGCCTGAGTCACTTCAACCATGAAGGAACCCCCTTTTCAAAGTGTCCGTCAGGCACAATCATGTTTTTGGGAAAATCAAGAGGCACGAGGAATCCACCTCCCAAATGTCGACTCTGCCCAACAGCTAAAGCGGCACAATCAAGCGACCCTTCACCATCAGAAATGGCGATTAAAGCACTCATGGCACGTAACACATTGGAACTATTGGTATGATGCGCATAATCAATCATGTTCACGCGACTCACCCGTCGGCAATCGAATATTCTGAAATTAGAAGACTGATCAGCAACTGCATCCACCGTCTCCCAATACCGCGATTCCCGCGTACCCTGAATATCATTGGGAACATACTTATCACGCCATACATGGCCCAGTGCCAAATACATTGATTCGGCAGCTCGCCAATGACGCTTTTTCTTGGGATCCGGTATCGGTCGAGTCTCCGCAATGGCAAGAGGACGAGGCATCCAGTAGCGCACGAAATCGACGCTTACTGGTTTCCATAGATGTTCCGCATCGATCAAGGCAGACTCCCCTAATCGCAGCTTTGGAACAGCTTGAGAAAAGTACAGAGTTTTCCCCTTCGAACGCTTACAGACATCGTACAGTTTCTGCATGTCATGTTGCGGCATGTCTTTGGGAAGCATGATAAGGAATCCCGGAAGTTTTCTCGCAACATCGTCACGCAATTGGATTCCATAGCTCGATTTCAATTCTGAATCGAGAATCTGAATAGCAACATTGTTCGCCGGACGCTTTATCCCACTAACATATTTGCCAACCAGAGATGGAGCGGGATCAACACCCCATTGCTTCACCAAGAAACGATGCAACGCAACTGCCCAACCGACGTACTCCGATTCGGAAGGTTTCCACTCCGACTTTTCACCCTGATGACCTTCATCAACAGTCACGCTCATGACAATCACTCTTGTCCACGGGGCTTCAAGGGCTCGCTCCGAATGGACAAAAGGAGGCCGGTAGCCGGCCAAGCCCTCAGTCTCCTTTGGAACATAGTCATTAAGAAAGTTCTGCTCGGCCTCCTTTGCCCTTATCTTCGACTTGGCAGCATTCTTTCCTTTGCCTTTTCCCTCGGGATTCGCGGCCATATAGGCACGTTTCAGCTCTTCCAGCCTTCCTGTTCCCGGCACGGCAAACACACGATTATGTCTGGAAATTCCGGACAGCATCGGGCCTTTCTCCAGCGTCCATGTCTTGTCGCGTTGGACCTCCGGTATACCCCCACCAGCTATGACCTTTAGTTCCACAACAGAACATGCCTCGCCCAGGTAAGGGACCTCGCCACAAAGCAGGTTAAGAGTGTTGATGACCTCTTGGTTAGGATTCTCGTCCCACTGCCATGTCAATAACAGGGATTCCACCGCATTCTGGCAATACGACATCGCTTTAGAGGCTTTATCCGGGCTCTTCTTTACTTTCCCTTTTTCTAAATATCCCTTGTCTCGGTATGAAATAGCATCGCTAGTTGGTGGAATAACGCGGGGCAACAGAATACTATGCGGAGGATTATCCTCCAGCCATGCCAAAGCATTTTTAATATAGACAAGTATGTTATTTTAGAAAAACGGGAACCACGCGAGCGCGATTCCCGGTGTGCGACTGCTTCTCAAATGTGTGCTTGACTCACATGGATGGTACTGAGAACCATTCGCGAAACGATCTGATCCCGCTTGTACGGCTGCGCATACGATGCGATCACTCGCGTAACCGCATGTCGACGCAAGACACGTACTTGCGGAATGCAAATCAAGTCTGTAAGGCTCGAAAGCCACGTAGTTACTGTAGTCTCATGTTTGAACATCTCATGGTTGATTGTTCAGCACTACTAAAACAGGTCCCGAACTCTTTTGGATTCGAGACCTGCTACGGTTGGCGACCGTTCGCCCGTCTAGTAGTAGCTGGATGTCATCCAGATACGGCTTAGACGACGGGCCGTTCATCAACCTGAATCAACGATCAGTCATCAGCAGCCGTCAGCCCACTCAGGCTTTGGCAACCTCAACGTTCAGCTCATCGCCGGCCGTCACTTCGAAAGAGGTGGCGAGGGTTTCGGAGGAGACGAGCTCCTTGAACTGTTCAACCTTGGACACGTCTTCGGCGGGCACAACGAGCTTCAGTGCGATGCGGTCGGAGATCTGCAGACCGGCGGCCTTACGGGCGTCCTGCACGGCGCGGATCACGTCGCGGGCGTAG
>CALBBA010000167.1 GCA_937926755.1 uncultured Collinsella sp. | reverse complement strand
TCAGAAGTTCAAATCTTCTAACGCCCACCAAATGTTCGCAGCTCAGAGGCTATGTCCTCTGGGCTGTTTTGTTTTATGTCGCCAAATCAGCTGGCAGCTCCAACCGCTCAAACAACCACCCTGCCCATGCACAAAACCGCGTCAGCAACCCAAGTGCCTATCCCGGCTGACTCCGCAGTCAATCAAAACCGCCCCAATAGCCACCGAGGCCGAGGCCAACGCGTCTCGAACCCATCCGAGCCGCAACTTCTCAGCAAAACGCCGCGATGTCTGCGTCCTGCGGTATCCTTGAGTCACTTGCACCTGCAGCACCAAGGAGCCGCCATGCGCACCGAGCTCGATGTCCCCTTTTCGCACAAAGAAGAAGCCAAGGCGCTGGGCGCCAAATGGGACCGGACCAAGAAGATCTGGTATGTACCCAGCGGCGTCAACCCCGAGCCCTTTGCCGAGTGGCTGCCCGGTGTTGACCGATCCGACCCCTCAGCGCCGTATATATATCTAGTACTGGGCAAGCGCGAGTGCTGGAAGTGTCACAAAGAGACCTCGGTCGCGGCCTTCGGCATTCCCTATCGAACCGATAACGACGAGAGCATCGCCATCGCGCACGCGCCCAACGAAGCCGGGTACATTGCCATCGACACGGCCAACGCCAACGCACTCGCCATCGTGCCCGCTCTTGGCTGCGTGCCGGGCGAGATCCGTGACTACCTTCATAAGCGCTGCGGCTACAAGCCCGTAGGCGCGCGAGCCTCCAAAGCCCCGTCGCTCGGCAACACGTGCGCCAGTTGCGACGCGCTGCAAGGCAGCCGCTATTTGTTCGAAGAACCAACGTCCCCGTTTGCCCTCACTGCCATCAACAAGCTGCCGGCACTGGAGTTTGTGCGCGTCGAAGTTGCCGGCGTCTTTGGCGTCCCGACCACGCGTACCGACTTTGACCAGGCGCTCTTTACCTGGGCACGCGACCATCACGCCGAGTTCCACAAGCAACTCGGTGAGGGGATTTATTTGTAGAGGCAAAAGACACTCACAGCCAACTCCTCCGCATCACCTATCCCTCGTCGCCGGCGTCGTACACGATATCGAGGCCACAAACAGGGCATTTCTCCGGATACACCGGCATATGAACGCCTGTCCGTTTTCTCACTTCGTCGCTGAGTCTGTCGCGTGCATCGATGAACCGAATGTCGAGACACGGTATTTGCGAGCCGCAGCAAGGGCAGGCGACGACAAACGACCCGCAATCAACCTCTACGCTCGGAAACATATTGTTGTCTATAAGGGCACACGGCAGTTTTCCGTACTTCCCCATCGCAATATCGCCTCGCCAGCTCATACACGCTCCCCTCTCGCTATACAAAACAGGAAGAGCATGCACCGGCAGGCGTGCGCGAGATTGCATCGCCACGCGATCCGATCAAACAACACGATCGTCAAAGAATGCCAAAGCCAAATACGCTAATACGGCAGAAGCCCCGCCTTTTCACGCTTCTTTTCCGAGCGATCGAACTCAATGCGATGGGCCTCAAGAAACACCGTATTGGGTCGCCACTGACGCTCATTCGGCTGCCTTAGCGTCGCACCCGCAAAGGAAGCGTAGTCGGTCTTATCCAGCAGGTACGATCCGCACAGCCGATATTCGCCGCAAACAGGCTCAAACGAAATCAGGTGAGCATCAAATAGGGAATGAAGATCGCGCCGAAGCAGAATGCCGTTGCTGGCAACCTGCGATTTGGGTCCCGAGTAATTCTCGATATGTGCAGCCTCCAGAGCTTCGCTGACGCCGCAGTCCGACACCGCGCAACGGCCATCATAGGCGGCAACGAGCTGCTTGCGGAACCATTGCTGCCCCAATCGCTCGCGCCTTAACGCATAGCGGACCTTTTCGTCGTCGGTCACACCCTGTCCGGCAAACTCAATATCGACGGGTATGTGCTTCAGATAACTCATGTCGGGCGCAAAACGAGGGTCCGGTCCGCCTTTATGAACAGGACCGTGCAGAACAAACCATCCGTTTTCGGGCTCGAACCGCTCAACAAACGCAAGGCCGAGCACCTTATAGCCCACCTCGGTTGCAAATATGACTCCGACTGGGACGCCACATTCCATGCAGTTGAGCATTTTACGGTTGTAATTCTGGTCTCGAAAACCAACGGTACCCGGCGCTTGAACCGAGTACTTAATGACCCACGTACCATCGTCCAAATAGAGCGGAGGCACATCGGTGTAGAAGCTCTTTTTAGAGTTATGGACCGAGAGCGCAAAGATCTTATTGGGGTCTTGCTTCACCCGATCCTGGCCCGGCCAGAAGATCCCTGAATCCCGCGTTACGGGAAAGAAGTCCGAGCCAATTCTCAAACGATACTGATACTGAGGGCTATCTTCCTTGGTGTGGTGCGGAAGGCTGGTCCAAACGCCGCCGCGCTGCTCCTCACCCAGAAACCACTCCCATGCCTCAACGTATTCGGAAGGCACGAGACTGCAGGCACGGTCATAGCTTGGTCCATCCATCAACGGAACAGCAAGGTCAATGTCGTTCATCGCCAGCACCTACAACCATACGAATGCGAGTCATACCCCTCAATAATATGGTCGAGAGTCAATTATTACGAGATCTCATTCCGCGACCGGCACATCGTTGATGCTCTCGGTTTGCCGCTGGCGCGCTTGTACCCCGCTACCCCACTTCCCTGTATACTGATGTAGCACGTGTTTCATCCGGGCTTGTTGGGCCGGATTGTTCATGGGAGGGTCTTATGGCTGCTTCGAATCCGCCTAAGGGGAGCGTTTCTTCTTCGTCCATCAAGCCGGTTACACGCAAGGCCGTGCGTTGCCAGCGCGAGGTCGCTTGGCTTGTCACGCAGGCAGCAGGCAGACTCGTGGCGAGCACGGAGGACGTCAATGCTCCCACACCGAGCTTTGTGCTGGCAGCGGCGCTGAATCGAGTACGCCAGCTGGAACTCGTCGCACAAGAAGACGGCAGCCATCTTGGCTACCAGGACGCTATGGCGCCCGACCTGTTGACCTTTTGTCGCATGACCAAATTGCCCGCCGCGCCCAATACGCTTTCGGACGCAGGCTACATGTTTACGCTCTCGGGCGCGGACCTTATCCGCGACATCTATGCATACTGCAGCGAGCTCGCCGAGCGCCACGTCTTTGACGCGGCAGAAGTCAAACCGGGAAATGTCATCAAGCTGGTTCTTAGGCTGTTCTTGATGGACGGGTTCGGGGCCATGCCGGCGTAAGCCGAGTCTTTAGCATCACCGTCGACTGAGCAACAACCGCTTTACCTTAGTGGACGCCAATTGAGGGTCGATTATTGGGTCGCCTCGTCCACTAACGCATTTATTCCACGCGCTCTGACAGTCGATACTTGCGGTTGCGGCTCGTCGCCGGCGCCGTGGGCTCAAGCTCGCCTTGAGCAATGAGCGCGTTGACGCGCGACCTAACCTGGGAAATTGTAAGCCCCGTGCGTTCTACCAGCTCACGCGTCCCCAGCTCGCCGTAGTGTTTGAGTGCCGTCACAATTAAGCCCCCGCCATAATCGACCGGCTCGATCTTTGAACGGTAAAGTACGACCTTGAACCGATCGAACCCCGGGCAGAACAGGGGCTCGGCCAGACCTTGCGCACGCATGGCATCGAGCATCATTGGAATGCCCGACCCGTTGCCTTCGGCAGGAGAGCCCGCACCGTCGGGCAATGGGACAAGCGACATGAGCTTCACAAGCGTCGCGTTACGGCATCGGGAGCTGCCGTCAAACAAGTTCTCGCGAGTCTTTCCCCCGTAAAGGCCGCCAGGATTCGTCACCTCGACACGATCGTCAAAGACGTCGACGGCAATCGATTGTCCACAGAACCGATCCCCGTATTCTCGATGGATTACGGCGTTGGCGATTGCCTCGCGCAGAACCTCCTCGGGAATCTCAAGCGAGTCGACACGCGAGACACCTTGGACGGTCGAGGTTCGCCGCAAATTCTTGGCGACGGCTGCGACGGCATCCGAGATCATCTCGCCCAACGTTCCCTCACAGATTGTGCGGTCCATGAATCTCAGCGACCCCGCCATGCCCTTCTGAGTTCCCGCATGGACAGCCACGTCAATGAAGAGCTTGGGATAGAACTGCTGAGGGTAGGTGCCCACAACTAGGAGTCCAGCCTTGGTGACATTGCCCTGGGAATCAAGGATATTTAGGCGCTCCAGCTTCGTTTGTTTGTCCGGCGCGCCGCGCATTGCCCGGGGCGTCAACGAGAAAGCCCGATCTATCGTACGGTCGACCAGCGTCTCGTCGAGA
>CALBBA010000166.1 GCA_937926755.1 uncultured Collinsella sp. | reverse complement strand
GCAATCGCAAGAAGATGACGGGGCGGAATGTCAATCCTGGTCTAACAGAGCCTTATTTAATGACTGCGCATGCGATGCTGCGTGCGAGCCCCTAATGCTTGATCTCGATGCTCGAAATCTCGACTTCGCGTGCCTCGGCAACTGCCTTCGCCATGTCATCGGGAAACTCGATGGAGTTGAGGAGCGCCTCGGCTTCTTTCTTGTGCTGGTCGAAGTTCGAGATGAGGACGTAGACGCTTCCCGGCTCAACATCGGTAAAAAGCATGGTTGAGATGCCGCTGTTGTCCTCGTATGTTCCGACGAGCCACGTCCTGCCGTTATACTCGACGGACCCGCCATCCTTCCACTGGAACGTATCCCCCTGCTTTTCCGCCTGGTCGGCGTGGGATTCCTCGGCCGTCAGCGCTTTTTTCCAAACGGGGATAAAGCGATCGGCCGAGGCGTTCTCGTCTTCGGGGAAGGTGAGCTGGACCCTGTCGGCATTCTTGCCGGCAGAGTCGCTTACGCCGACGCCCTCGGGCATCTCGACCTTAAACCAGATGTAGTCGGTCTTCTTGGCGACGGGGGCCTTTTCCTTGCTCTCGCTCTTGGGGGCGCTGCCGCCGCCCGATGCGCTCCCGCCGCAGCCCACAAGGGCGAGCGCGGCAAAGAGGGCGATGCAAAGGGAAAGGATTGATAGGGTCTTTTTCATCATGGTGGCGTCCTCCTTGTCTGCCAGGGACATCGTGTGCCGCGGATCGCTGGGGCGGCGGTTACGCATGCGCATGATGTCTTTGTTTACTGTGCGGTTATTCTTCCATTCGTCGTCCGGTGCCGTGATGAGCTTGCCCCAACATAGGGCTCCTTACCTATATGTATGCCCCAGTTGCCGCTGCCCGGAAGTCTCGAAAGGTGGGCCATGTGTTCCATGTTTGCGGTGCCGACGCCTATCGTTCGTCATAGAAATCCGCGATGGCCAGGTGCGCTGACGCTTATGTACTTATGGGCTAGACTTAGCACCATTATGTGATCGATGCGGTCGGTCGGCGGTTGCCGCCCGACCGATCTATATGACTTGAAGGTGCATACGTATGAGCCAAGAGATGATGGACAAGACCTGCCGTGGATTTGCCGAGGCGCTGGCCGCGCGCGAGCCGGTTCCCGGCGGCGGTAGCGCGAGCGCCTTTGTGGGCGCGCTGGGCGCCTCGCTTTGCGGGATGGTTGCTCGCTACGGGGCGACGAACCCCGCGCTTGCCGATCGCGCGGACGATTTGACGCACGCGTTTGCCCAGGCAGACGAGCTGGCTCAGGAGCTTGTCGACTTGGTTGCCGAGGATGTTCGAGCCTACGGGCAGGTGTCGGCGGCGTACGGTATTTCGCGCGAGGATCCGGCTCGACCGGCTGCGATTCAAGATGCGTTGCATGTGGCAGCCATGCCGCCGTACCGCATTATGGGTGCCTGCGGTCGTGCGCTGGCACTGCTCGAGGACATGGCAGACAAAGGCTCGCGCCAACTGCTGTCCGACGTGGCGTGCGGTGCCGTGTTCTGCCGCGCCGCCATGCAGGGTGCGAGCCTGACGCTCTTCGCCAACACCACATCTATGAAAGACCGGGCGCGCGCCGAGGAACTCGAGGCAGCGTGCGACGATCTGCTGGATACGTGGCTGCCGCGCGCCGATGCGCTGGCGCGCCGTGCTGCCGACGCCGCAAGGAAGAGGGGGTAGCCATGGCCGAGCTGTTGAAGGGCGCTCCCGTCGCCCGTGCTTTGACCGAGGAGCTCGCCGCTCGCTGCACGGCTTTGCGCGAGCGCGGCGTTGTTCCGACGCTGGCCATCGTGCGTGTGGGCGAGCGCGAGGACGACCTGTCCTACGAGCGCGGCGCCCTCAAGCGCTGCGAGAAGGTTGGCATTGAGGCTCGCCGCCTTTTGCTTCCCGCCGATGTTTCGCAGGACGAGCTGTTGGCGGCTATTAAAGACATCAATGCCGACCCCGCTGTTCATGGCTGTCTGATGTTTCGTCCGTTGCCCGCTGGGCTTGACGAGGATGCGGTTGCCGCGGCACTCGATTCCGCCAAGGACGTCGACTCCATGACGCCGGCCTCGCTGCTCACCACGCTTTCGGGGCGCGGCGAGGGCTTTGCTCCTTGCACGGCTGAAGCCGTGTTGGCATTGCTGGACCATTACGGCGTTGAGCTGGATGGGGCCAAGGTCGCGGTCGTCGGTCGGTCGCTGGTGATTGGTCGTCCCGTAGCCGTCATGCTTACGGCTCGCAATGCCACGGTGACGACGTGCCATACGCATACGCGTGACCTAGCTGCCGAGTGCTGTTCTGCCGACATTGTTGTTGCCGCGGTTGGACGCGCGCGCACGATTGGCGCGGATGCGGTTCGCGAGGGCCAGACGATCATCGATGTTGGCATTAATTGGGACGAAGCTGCCGGAAAACTGGTCGGCGACGTGGATTTTGATGCTGCGGAACCGATCGTTGGCGCCATCACACCCGTGCCGGGCGGCGTGGGGGCTGTGACCACCGCAATTCTCGCCAAACACGTGATTGAGGCGGCGGAGCGCGCATCGAAATAGGCGTTTTGGGCTGTTTGAGGGGTTAGCCATATACCACGTGGTCAAAAAGCGCCAAATATGAGTACTGTTGCCATGATAGTCACATATGTTTTACGTCTTTTGGGTTTCCTAACGATATTCATTCTCGTTAGGAAACCCATTTTATTGAATCTATGGGGAATAACGTTGTCTTGCTTTTGGACAATTGGGGATTTCTGGCACTCATTACAAGGAAATTTGCTGCTACTAAATTGGTGACAGTACTCATATTTGGCATTTTTTGACCACGGGGACTGCCGGGGCGGCGGTTTCGCCCTTTCTGCGCCGAAGCGATACACTGTTATCGTTTGATTTCTTCGCTCAAGGAGGATGCGCATGCCGTGCACAACGATTTTGGTTGGTAAGAACGCGAGCTACGACGGGTCGACCCTGGTCGCGCGTAACGAGGACTCGTCCAACGGGGTGTTTGAGCCCAAGCGTATGCGCGTGGTGCATCCCGACGAGCAGCCGCGCGTCTACATGAGCGTCCTGAGTCACCTGACCGTTGAGCTGCCCGATAACCCCATGCGCTACACGAGCGTCCCCGATGTTGTCCCGGGCCACGGCATCTGGGCCGAGGCCGGTTTCAACGAGCTCAATGTGGGCATGTCCGCAACCGAGACGCTCACCACCAACGAGCGCGTCCGCGGCGCCGATCCGCTTGTCGACTACGTGCCCGCCAAGGGCAACGAGGGCGAGGACGGCTATGTTCCGGCGCAGCCCGGCGGTCTGGGCGAGGAGGACATGGTGACCCTGGTGCTGCCGTATGCCAAGTCCGCCCGCGACGGCGTTCGTATCCTGGGCGACCTGCTCGAGCGCTACGGCACTTACGAGAACAACGGCATCGCCTTTAGCGACGTGGACGAGATCTGGTGGCTCGAGACCATCGGTGGTCACCGCTGGATTGCCAAGCGCGTGCCTGACGACGCCTATGTGACCATGCCCAACCAGCTGGGTATCGACAGCTTTGACCTGGATGACGCCGAGGGCGCCCAGGCCGACCACATGTGCTCCGCCGACTTGCGCGCCTGGATGGCCGAGTGGCATCTGGACCTGACGCTGGGCGTCGAGGGCGACGGCCCGGCTGCGGTCTTTAACCCGCGCGAGGCCTTTGGCTCGCACAGCGACAGCGACCATGTCTACAACACGCCGCGCGCCTGGTACATGCAGCGCTGCCTCAACCCCAGCGACGTGTGGGATGGCCCCGACGCCGACTACACGCCCGAGAGCGACGACATCCCTTGGAGCCGCGTGCCCGAGCGCAAGGTGACCATCGAGGACATCAAGTACGTACTCTCGAGCCACTACCAGGGCACGGAGTACGATTGCTACGGTAGCAAGGGCACGCCCGCTACGCGTGGCGCATATCGCCCCATCGGCATCAACCGCAACAGCCAGCTCGCCGTGTTGCAGCTGCGTCCCTATGCGCAGCCGGCCTATCGCGCCGTGCAGTGGATGGCCTTTGGCTCCAACTCGTTTAACGCGCTGGTCCCGCTGTACGCCAACGTCGAGACCATGCCCGAGTACTATGCCGACACGCAGGCTCGCGTGACGTCCGAAAACTTCTACTGGGCCAACCGCCTGATCGGCGCCCTGGCCGACGTCCGCTTCCATGAGTGCGGTCGCGCGGTCGAGGATTATCAGGAGAAGGTCGGTGGCATGGGCCACAAGCAGATCCATGACGTCGATGCTGCCGTAGCCGCGCTACCCGAGGCCGAGGTGCCTGCCGAGCTTGCACGCGCCAACGAGGCCTTTGCCGAGCTTGTGCGCGTGGAGACCGATGCCCTGCTGGGCAAGGTGCTCTACACCACGAGCTGCGCCATGAAGAACTCTTTCGCGATGAATGACAACGTGAGGTAGGGATTTCCCGTCGATCGAATAGCGCTAAAACGCTTTGTCGCTTTCGCTCGATCTTGGGTACAAGAACGCCAATGCAGTTGTTTGTGATTGGAGACAACCATGGTTATGAAACTCGATCAGCTTGTTAACGGCGCCATTAACGTGGGCTTTGGCGCTGCCGCCGTTGCTGTCGAAGGCGGCAAGAAGGTCCGCGTCTGCAA
>CALBBA010000165.1 GCA_937926755.1 uncultured Collinsella sp. | reverse complement strand
CGCCTCTCCCACCAGCGCATGGCCTTCGGGTCCTTTCTCCGTGCTCCCTATAAGTTCGGCTGGACTCCCCGCAACCTGTTCCGAGTTGGCGGAACGAGCGCGACGTGGAGTGTCATTCTTTACCGCGTTAGACTAGACGCAGGGAAAGGAGGAGGACATGGATGCTCGCGTCAAGCAGCTTGTAAATATGATCGAGGACGCTCAGCCTGTCGCTGTCGCGGTACTTGCCAAGCGTCTCGAGGTAAGCGAGCGCGCCGTGAGAAACTATATCCATCGCGCAAACGACAACCTTGCAGGGGTTGCACGCATCGTTGGCAGCAAGGGGCAGTATCGTATCGATGTTGCACGTGCAGATGAGCTTGCTCGCTTGCTAGACGGTGCGGCTCAGGCCCATCCGGGCATTCCTGATACGCGCGACGGCCGTGTGTCCTTCCTTCTTAACGACCTCCTCATGCGGTCCCAGTGGGTGACGATTGAGGAGTATGCGGATTTACTCTACGTTTCGGCGCGAACTCTGTCCAATGACATGCGTCTGGTAGAGCAGAAACTCGCCCAATTTGACTTAACGCTCGAAAAGCGCCCACGCTACGGAATCCGCGTTGCGGGCGGGGAGTCGCAACGGCGCCTGTGCCTGGCCTCGCTGGTGAGGCCCGTGTTGCCCGACACCGACGATGCAAAGCTCGCCGAGCGCCTGCGGGCCATCGCCGCATGTGTGGACGATGCCCTGACGGCCTCGCCCGTCACGGTGAGCTCGCTGGCATCCCGCAATCTCATCATGCATCTTTACATTGCTCTTGGCCGCATCGAGCAGGGCTGCTATGTCCCAGCTGCAGAATCGGACGTTCAAAAACTGGAGGGAACGCGCGAATACGCCGCGGCTTTCCAGATTGCCGCAAACATCAAGGATGCCCTGGGCGTGAGCATGCCCCGAGAAGAGGTTGCCTTTATCGCAATCCATTTGCTCGGCAGGGGCACGGGCGTGCCCGAGAAGGGCTCTGCCGTTATCTCGGACGAGATGTGGGAGATTGCTTCCGAGATGGTACGTGCGGTCAACGATGAGTTTAGGTTTGACTTTAGCGGCGATCTTGAACTTCGCATGAACCTTGCTCGGCATATCGGCCCTCTGGGCTATCGCCTTGAATATCACATGCATATGGATAACCCCATGCTGCCCGATATCAAGACGAGGTTTCCGTTGGCCTATTCGATGGCAGCTGGCACCTCGCAGGTACTCGAGCGTCATTTTGGCAGCCAGCCCTCTGATGAAGAGCTCGGCTACATCGCCATGGCATTTGCCCTGGCCCTCGAGCAGCAAGCCGACCAGCCGCGTCGCAAACGCATCCTGATCGTGTGCGCCTCGGGAGCGGGAAGCGCCCGTATGCTCGAGCACCAGTACCGCAAGCAGTTTGGCATGTATATCGATTCGATTGAGACATGCGATGTCGCCCGCGTGGGAACGTTCGATTTTTCGCATATCGACTACGTGTTCACAACGGTGCCGCTCAACGTCAAGTTGCCCGTGCCCGTCCGCGAGGCCGATTTCTTCTTGGAGACGAGCGATGTCAACGCTATCCGCAAGGTGCTGAGCGACGACACTGCGCAATCGGACTCCGTGAGCTCTTTCTTTAGCCGTGCCCTGTTCTTCAACCGCGTTGAGGCGTCGTCGAAGCAGGCCGTTCTCCGATATCTCTCCGAGCGCGCCGTCGAGAGCGGCCGTGTCGATGCCCAGTTTGCCCAAGAGGTCGCCGAGCGCGAGAGCGCGAGCGCCACCTCGTTTGGCAATGGGGTAGCCATGCCCCATGGGATGCATCCCTTGAGCGCCGAGGCCTTTGTTACCGTGGGCCTGCTCGAACATCCCATTCTTTGGGACGAATACGGCCATGAGGTCGATATCGTCTTTATGGTGTCGTTTGCCCGGTCGGGCGGCGATGAGGCGCGGATCTTGAGCTCACTGCTCGCCGAGATCTTTATGGACCGCCAGGGGGTCGAGCGCCTACGCGAGCGCCGGTCCTGGCATGAGCTGATGGCGCTTGTGCAAGCGCATACGGCTTAAGACTTCTTTTGTCGATGACCCTGTCAGTCTACCTGCAATAAACCTCGAGGATTGCGGGCGGGAGATAGGCGTTTCGAATATTCAAGTACAAACCAAACATCACGGGAGAGGAGACCGTTATGGACGATCAGGGAACCGAGATGGTTTCGTTTCAGCTGGTCGCTGCAGCGGGAGAGGCACGCAGCCTTGCCTTCGAAGCCCTTGAAAAGGCAAAGGCGGGGGATTTTGACGCCGCCGCCAAACTCATGAAGCAGTCAAAGGATGCGGGAATCAAGGCTCACCACATCCAAACGCAGCTGCTTTCGACTGAGGCAGCGGGCGAGCATCTGTCGGTGGATGTGTTGCTGGTCCATGCTCAGGACCACCTCATGTGCTCCATGCTTGCTCAGGAGCTCGTGCAGGAGCTGATCTGCCTGTATGAGCGCACTGCAACCAAGAACGCCTAGCGGCGTGCGGTGACTATCCAACCAATCAATGCGAAGGGAATCCCTTATGAAGATCCTTCTTGTTTGCGCAGCTGGTCTGTCTACAAGCATTCTGATGAAGAAACTCGAGAAATATGCGGAGCAAAACGGCATCGAGCTCGATATCGATGCGGTGGGTATCGGCGAGTATCAGGAGACGTGCGCCAATTATGACGTGCTGCTCTTGGGGCCGCAGGTGTCCTACCAGCTCAACACCGTCAAGCAGGGGAGCGGTAAGCCGACCGCGGTCATCCCCGCACAGGACTACGGCATGGGCAACGCCGCCAACGTGCTGGCACTCGCCCAGTCGCTGTTGGGTTAGGAGGCAACCATGGAGAAGTTCATGACCCTGCTTCAGGAAAAACTGACCCCTATCGCCAATTTCTGCGGCACCGAGCGCCACTTTGCCTCCATGCAAAAGGGCTTTATGAGCGCGATCAGCTTCATCTTGGTATCTGCCGTCTTTATGATCCTCGCCAACCCGCCGGTCACGGCCGACCTGGTGGCGCAGGGCGGGTTCTGGTCCGTCTTTGGCCCTTGGCTCGATTTTGCCACGGCCAATAAGCTCACGCTGCTCATTCCCTTCAACATGACGATGGGCATACTGTCGGTGATCGTGACGTTCGCAATCGCCTATAACCTGGCGGGCACCTACAAGATGCCCAAGCTTAACGCCGGTATGACCTCGCTGGTGATGTTCCTGATCGCCGCGGCGCCGTCGTCCTACTACCAGCTTGCTGACGAGTCCGTGCTCCAGGCGGTCCCCTGCACCTATCTGGGTGCGCAGGGCCTGTTTACCGCCATCATCGTTGCCTTGGTCTCCGTCGAGGTCACGCGCTTCTGCCAGACCAAGGGCATCACCATCAAGATGCCCGATGGCGTGCCGCCGTTTTTGTCCGAAACCTTTGGCGCCATCGTCCCTATGCTCGCCAACATCCTCATCTTCTTTGGCGGCAACCTGCTGATCCAGATGATCGATCCCGCGCTGTCCATCCCCTCGGTTATCGAGAAGCTGCTCGCTGCCCCGCTTTCCGTCGCAGTTGACTCTGTGCCCGGCGCACTGCTTATCTGCTTCATGACGCTGCTGTTTTGGTGCTTTGGCGTCCACGGCAACATGATCGTAATGCCCATCACCGCCCCGGTCACGCTTGCCGCCTTTGCCGCCAACGCCTCGCTCTATGCTGCCGGGCAGCCGCTTGAGTTCCACCCGGCGCTCATGTCGTTGGCCATCAACCTCATCGGCGGCACGGGTAATACGTTCTCTTTTGTGGCGCTCTGCGCGTTTAGGGCAAAGTCGCAGCAGCTCAAGGCATTTGGCAGGGCATCGATCGTGCCGAGCTTCTTCCGTATCTCCGAGCCCGCGATCTTCGGCGCGCCCATCATCTTCAACCCGATCCTCATGATTCCGTTTGTGCTAGGCGGCATGATCTCGGCCCTGCTGTATTGGGGTGCGGTCTCACTGGGTCTTGTCTCTAACTTCTACATCTTGGTGAGCGGCACGTTCCCCATCTTCGTTCAGGGCTTTGTCCAGTGCCTCGACCCGCGCATCTGGGTGTTTACGATCGTTTTGATCGTGGTCATGGCTGTGGTCTGGTACCCGTTCTTTAAGGTGTACGATAACCAGCTCCTGGCTCAGGAGCAGGAGAACGCCGCGGCAGCTTCTGCCGAGGATGCTGAGTAGCATGAGTTACTTTGACAGAACGTCTGCCGCCGGTATGCCCGAGGGCTTTTTGTGGGGTGGTGCCCTCGCCGCCAACCAGGCCGAAGGGGGCTGGAACGAGGGCGGCCGCGGCATGTCGCACTCCGACCTGATCCCACAGGGTTCCGACCGCTGGGATGTAATGTTTGGCAGGCAAAAGCCCGTGGACGATCCGGACAGGCTGTATCCATGCCGCTGGGGCAACGACTTCTTCCATCATTGGCACGAGGATGTCGAGCTCTTTGCCGAGATGGGCTTTAAGTGCCTGCGTCTTTCAATTTGCTGGAGCCGTATTTTTCCCACAGGGATGGAGACCGAGCCCAACGGCGAGGGCTTGGAGTTTTACCGTCAGGTATTCGAGGCGCTGCGCGAGCATGGAATCGAGCCGCTTGTGACGCTGTCGCACTACGACTATCCGTTGGCTCTGGTCGAGCGCTATGGTGGCTGGCAAAGCCGAGAGATGATCGAGCGGTATGCGCACTACGTCGAGACCGTCGGACGCGCGTACCAGGGCCTCGTGCGTTATTGGCTTACGTTCAACGAGATCAACAGCGTGGCGCTGTCCTATCTCAACGCGGGTGTCACGCTCGAGGATGAGCGTGACCGTGCAGCCGTGACCGCGGCGTTCTCGCACCATATGTTTATGGCGAGCGCTCGCGCTGTCGAGATTCTGCACAAGATCGATCCCGCAAACAAGGTGGGTTGCATGGTCGCTGCCGGTGCGACCTATCCGTACCGTTGTGCGCCCGAGGACGTATGGCTTGCGTATGAGGAGGACCGCGGCCGCTACTTCTACACAGACGTGATGGCTGCGGGCGCCTATCCTGCTTGGAAGCTGCGTGCACTCGAGAAAGAGGGTGTTCACGTGCCCTTTGAGCCGGGCGATACGGAGTATCTGGCAGAGCATACGGTCGACTTCATCTCGTTCTCGTACTATTGCTCGCGCTTGGTGTGCGCCGATGATCAGGTGATCGCCGAGAAGGCGGAGGGCAACGTGTTCCCGACGTTGCGCAATCCGTACCTCAAGGATAAAGAGACTGCCTGGAAGTGGCAGATCGATGCGCTGGGTTTGCGCGTGACGCTTGCCGGCTACCACGATCGTTACCATCTTCCGCTCTTTATCGCCGAGAACGGTGTGGGCGGACTCGATGCGCTGGAAGACGGCAAAGTCCACGATGCGTATCATATTGATTACCTGCGAAGGCATATTCTTGCGCTGCGCGATGCAATTGTCGAGGACGGTGTTGACCTGATGGGATACACGCCGTGGGGCTGTATCGATTTGGTGTCGGCCTCGACGGGGCAGATGAAGAAGCGCTATGGCTTTGTTTATGTTGATGCCGATGATACGGGCAAAGGCACGTTCGATCGCTACCGAAAGGACAGCTTCTGCTGGTACCAAAAGGTCATTGCATCAAATGGCGAGGACTTGAGTTAACTCTTGCAGGTCTGTTGCCCCCGCGGTCCGCTTCGGCCGCAGGGGCTTTTGTTATTGAGGCGGCTGTTCATGAGGGGCATTGCAGGCTGCGGAAACCCGGCACTTGGGGACGTTCCTTTCCTGCCGGCAGCTTGGGACAGTCCTTAAAGGCCGCATCGATCAACTGCGGAAAGCACATCCCAGAATGAGCGTCCAACATGGGGTGCGGTTTCCCTTGAGGCCCTCAATCGGAAAATGCATCCCGGATTTTTGTCGAAAAGCGGTCCCTAGTTTCCCAAACGGGCCGCTAACGGAAAGCGCATCCCGCTATTGGGCCCCAAAGCAGGATGCGCTTTCCGTGCTGGCAGTTCCAAGCAGTTCGGGATGGCCCTTTTCGTTTGCTCTCGGCCGGCGTCCGTAAGACTGTCCCCGACGACCACTCATTTAAGTCTGTCCCCAATGAGTGCCCAATGACTAGTAGTAGGCCCACATGGCTTCGACTTCGTTGAGGACCTCTACGACGCCCCAGCGTCGGGCGCTGCGGCTGGCCGAGTTGGGATCGAAGACTTCAATCTGGTCGGCGTCGTCAATACCGTAAAGTACAATGTAGTGGCCCACGTTGGTAAAGGTGCCCGGCCGAACGGCGGCGATGACGGGCGCTCCCGAACGCAGCGCCTGAGTCATCGAGTCGCGATCGTTATGAAGCTCCGTTCCGTTAAGTCCCAACTGCCACGCACCGCTCGTCATAAACGACCATTCGGTTGCACCGGTGGGGGCGTAATTGCCTGCCTCGGAAAGCGCGCACATATCGACGGGAGTCATATCGGTGCGTCCCGTCTTAAAGATATAGACCATGGTGAGGCACGTAGGCCCGCAAGCATTTTGGCGGATGGTACCGCCGGCGTAAGGCAGCTCCGACCATGCAGGGTCGATCTGATAGATATGGGGCATCGTGCCGGCTTGCCATTGCGAGCGCGGGGTCGAAAAGGCGAAAGAATAACCGGGCGCGACGGGGGCCTTGAGCAGCTTGTCCTCGGCGGTGGGCTCGAGACCGGCCGAGCCATGGGACATACAGGAGCTTATAAGCACAAAGACCAGACAGGTGAGGATAGAGCACAGTGCGAGGCGAAGTCGACGGGCCGGCAGGGCGGGGGCATTCACGTGCGATGTCGAGCGGTAAGGCTTGCCGTCGCGTCCGCCTTGGGGATGCGAAAAGAAGCGGTTGATATGGATGCCGGACTGACGTGCGCCGTTGCGGCGCAGTTGCGGAACCTCGGCCTGACGCTGTCGAGTGCGCGCACCCAAGCGGTTATCTTGCTGCGCACTTGTGCCCGTGCTCGGACGGCCACTCTGCCGTGTTCTGCTTGTCTGCTGCCGAGACGAAGGCCTGGGTTGCTCTTGAGGACGTTGCGGATTGCTGCTCGTGGCACTTCTGGGCGTCGGCGTGGTACGGCCAGCAAGGCGAACGCTTTGTCGCCGTTGATCACCGTCGTTGTATCCGTATGCCATTCGTACCGCCTTGTCTCATGTATAACCCGTCTATCCTACAAAAAAGATGTGCAACAAATGGGCCTGCGCGTCAAAAGCTCGGTAAACGGTACGAAAGGCGCAAAACGCACGGCCTCAAAAGCATCTCAATATGCGTCCGATGAGCGTACGCCCGTCGGACGGGCGGCAACAATGAGCGGCAAACCGTGCCGTTCGTCCCAAAAACGACGCCGCTCGTTTTGCAGTTCTGCCTTCGGTCGAGCTACAAGCGGAGCTGCTGCGCCAAGGCCGTATCTTAAAGCCACGAAATAAAAGAGCGCGGCAAAACAGACCGCGCAAGGGGTGACGTCAAGGGGCGTCAAAAAGGAAAGGAGGGGAACAATGGCGGACAAGAACGCAGAAGTTGCAGTCGAGGATAACGGCGGCATGAAGAAAACGCTTTCGCTCTGGAACTTCTTCACCATCGGTTTCGGGGCCATCATCGGTACCGGTTGGGTTCTGCAGGTCGGCGACTGGATGGTCGTGGGCGGCGGTCCCGTTCCCGCTATGATCGCATTCCTCTTGGGTGCAATCTTCCTCGTGCCCGTCGGAGCTGTTTTCGGCGAGCTCACGGCTGCTATCCCCATCTCGGGCGGCATCGTCGAGTATGTTGATCGTAGCTTTGGCCGTACGCTGAGCTACATCACCGGATGGCTTTTGGCTCTGGGCAACGGTATCCTGTGCCCGTGGGAGGCCATCGCCATCTCGACCCTCGTGTCCGAGATGTTCGGCAGCCTGCCCGGTCTTGAGTGGCTGCGCGCCGTCAAGCTCTACACCATCCTGGGCGCCGACGTTTACCTGTTCCCGACGCTGATCGCGCTCGGCTTTGCAGCCTACGTCATCTTCCTCAACTTCCGCGGTGCCAGCTCGGCCGCCAAGCTCCAGGCCTTCCTGACCAAGGCCCTGCTCTGCGGCATGCTGCTCGCCATGGGCGTCTCGCTGTTCACCGGCTCGCCGGACAACGCCATGCCCGTGTTCTCCCAGGTCACCGGCGCTGGCGGCGGCAAGGCCGCTACCGAGGGCGCCAGCCTGTTCGCCGGCATCGTGTCGGTCCTGGTTCTGACCCCGTTCTTCTACGCCGGTTTCGACACCATTCCTCAGCAGGCTGAGGAAGCAGCCGAGGGCCTCAACTGGAACAAGTTCGGCAAGATCATCTCCCTGGCCCTGCTGGCCGCCGGCGGCTTCTACATGGTCTGCATCTACTCGTTCGGCACCATCCTCGACTGGCATGAGTTTGTTAAGAGCCCGGTTCCCGCGCTTGCCTGCCTCAAGGGCATCAACATGCTCCTGTACCTGGCCATGCTCGTCATCGCCACGCTTGGACCCATGGGCCCGATGAACTCCTTCTACGGCGCCACGAGCCGCATCATGCTCGCCATGGGCCGCAAGGGCCAGCTGCCCGAGAAATTCGCCGAGGTCGACCCCAAGTCCGGCGCTCCCAAGCTCGCCTGCGTCGTTCTGGGCGTTATCACCGTCATCGGTCCGTTCCTGGGCAAGAACATGCTCATCCCTCTGACCAACGTGTCGGCTCTCGCCTTCATCTTCTCCTGCGGTATGGTCGCCCTCGCCTGCCTGCGCATGCGCTTCACCGAGCCCGACCTGCCTCGTCCCTACGAGGTGCCCGGCGGCAAGTTTGGCATCGGCCTCGCTATCGCTGCCTGCGCCATCATCATCGGCCTGCTCGTGATTCCGTTCTCTCCCGCCTCCCTCAACATGGTGGAGTGGAGCATCGTGATCGGCTGGTTGGCTATTGGCCTGGCCCTCATGGCTTTCACCAATTCCCGCAAAAAGTAACGCCTAGCCGGGGCGGATCGGGTGCGCGGTGCCCTCTCTCCCGCGCACCGAACCCGGCATCACTTGGGTAGCTTTGTGAGGCCGCGACCCAACACGGCCTCGCCCACATATATGGATCCATAAGGAGGAACCATGTCCACTAAGTATGCAATCGTTGGCGGCAAGCTCATCGACGGTACCGGTGCCGAGCCGGTCGAGAACTCCCTCGTTCTCGTCGACGATAACGGCAAGATCGAGTACGCCGGCGCCATGCAGGACCTTCCCGAGGGCGTTGAGGTTATCGACGCCGCTGGCAAGACTGTCCTTCCCGGCCTGATCGACACCCACCTGCACTTCTCGGGCAACCTGACCGACGATGACACCGATTGGGTCATGCAGCCGCTCCTCGAGAAGCAGGCCGTCGCCGTCAAGCAGGCCTACGACTGCCTCACCCACGGCCTCACCACCGTCTGCGAGATCGGCCGCTTTGGTATCCAGATTCGCGACTGCATCGACAAGGGCGTCTTTAAGGGCCCGCGCGTTCTGGCCACCGGCCTCGGTTTCTGCCGCGTTGCCGGCCACGGTGACTCTCACCACTGCACCCAGGAGCTCAACAAGGAATCCCATCCCTGGGGCGACCAGGTCGACGGTCCTTGGGATCTGCGCAAGGCCGTCCGTCGTCGCCTGCGCGAGAACCCCGATGCCATCAAGATCTGGGCTACCGGTGGCGGCATCTGGCGCTGGGACTCCGGTCGCGACCAGCACTACTGCTCCGAGGAGATCCAGGCCGTGGTCGACGAGGCAAAGATGGTCGGCATCCCCGTGTGGAGCCACTGCTACAACAACCACGCCGCTGCCTACGATTCCGTTCGCTTTGGCTGCGAGCAGCTGATTCACGGCTTCGATATCGATGAGCGCACCATGGACCTCATGGCCGAGCAGGGCACCTTCTTCACCCCGACGATCGCCTTCCTGCCCACCTGGTACGCCACCTATCCGCCCGTCTACGTCCCCGAGCTGCACGACAAGTACGAGGGCACCCTGGTCGAGAAGGAGCTGCAGCGCAACTACGACTGCCTGCGCGAGGCCAAGAAGCGTGGCGTCGTCATGACGATCGGCTCCGACTCCTTCTCCTTCGTCACCCCGTACGGCACCTGCTCCATCGAGGAGATGTACGAGTTCGTCGACAAGATCGGCTTCACCCCGGTCGAGACCATCACCTGCGCCACCCTCAACGGTGCCAAGATGTGCCACATCGAGGACGAGACCGGTTCTATCGAGGCCGGCAAGTGCGCCGACCTGCTGGTTGTCAACGGTGACGTCGCCGCCGACATCCACGTGCTCAACACCGACAACATGGACGTCATCATGAAGGACGGCTGGATCGTCGAGGCGGGCACCTTTGGCGAGGCCAACAAATACAGCGCCTAAACTACCGTTCATCGACGACTGGATGTAAAACACAGTATTTGATTGCATAATGCAATGGAGAGGGTCGCTTGCGGCCCTCTTTATTGCTATGGGTGCGATAGATAAAAGGGGATGACGGTGGATTTAAACAGGCTGATTCTGGGCAAGAGCTACAACTCTACCAAGGTCTTTCGTACGGCCCAGCATGTGGTCCAGGCCATCCTGCTCGGTGTTGTCGTTCCGGCGCTTATCCTGCTGCTTATCTGGGATTTAACCGATAATCCCAATCCCGTTCCGGGCGTTGTCGTTATTGCCGGCATGGTCATGCTGTGCTTCTTTTTCTCGTATGTCTTTGTGGTCCCCGACGACCTCACATCGAGCGCAACCGACCGTACGCTCGCCATCGCATCAAAAATATTCGCCTACACGTCGCGCGGCCTTACGCCCGAAGCGACCCTGGGCGCCTCTAAAATCATCCTGTCCGAGACCATCGCCTCTGCCATCTGCTTTACCGACGGCAAGCAGGTGTTGGCAAGCTGGGGCGAGGACTCGGCAAAGTGCCCCGCCGGCACCCCGGTCGTGCTCAAGACCACGCTCAGTGTGATTGAGACGGGCGAGCAGAGCGTGTTTTCGCGTGACACCTCCAATGAGACGGGCGGCTATTTTCCCCGCCTGCGCGCCGGCATCGTCGCGCCGCTTACCGTGCGCGGGCATTGCGTGGGCACACTCGAGCTGTATTACCCTCGCCTGAGCAGCATCGATATGCGCCAGACGGCCCTTGCCTCGGGTTTTGCCGACCTAATTTCCACGCAGCTCGCCAGCTTTGAGCTCGAGCGCCAGGACGAGCTCACAGCCCGCGTTGAGCTTCGCGCCCTGCAGTCGCAGGTCGATCCGCATTTTCTATTCAATACCATTAGCACGATCGTGTCGCTCGTTCGAACCGAGCCCGACAAGGCGCGATCGTTGCTCATCGATTTTTCCAATTATTACCGTCAGACGCTTTCTGACTCCGATACGCTCACCACGCTCGAGCACGAGGTGGAGCAGGGCACTCGTTATATCAATCTTATGCAGGCCCGGTATGGCGACGGCCGTCTGCGCGTTTCGGTCGACATCGACTTTGAGGTGCGCGACAGCCTGGTACCGCCGTTTATCTTGCAGCCGCTGCTCGAAAACTGCATCAAGCATGCGCAGCGCGAGATCGAGCCGCTTTCTATTCGTGTTAGGGCTTTCGAGACCGATGACGGCTTGGAGATCATCGTCGAAGATGACGGCATCGGGATGAGCGAAGAAGTCTGTGCGCATCTGTTTGAGCAGCATCGCCGAGAGGAGCCCGAGAGCATTACCGCCGACGGCTCCGTCAAGCGAGGTTGCGGCCTGGCGCTCTTCAACGTGCTTCAGCGCATCCATTTCTTCTACGGAGAAGATTCTGGCATGCGCGTGAAGTCCCAGGAGGGCGTGGGAACGCAGGTCATCGTTGAGTTGAACGGCGAGCCGCATGAGCCGGCGCCGATGAAGGTGTAGCGCGCGGTTGGATTGAGAGAAAAAAAGAGGGGAAGCGCATATGTCCGAGGGATGGAACATCTTGGTGGTTGATGACGAGCCTCCAATTAGGGCTGAGCTACGCTATCTGTTGGAAAAGGATATGCGTGTGGGTCAGATTGCCGAGGCGGGCAATGTCACCGAGGCCGTGGAGTCGATTTTGTCGAACAAGCCCGACGTGCTGTTTTTAGACATTACCATGCCCGGTCGCTCGGGAATTGAGCTTGCCGAGACGCTGCAGAACCTAAAGACGCCGCCGGTCGTGGTGTTTGTGACGGCATTTGCCGAGTATGCGGCCGATGCCTATAACCTCGATGCTGTCGATTACGTCGTCAAACCGGTCGAGGATGCCCGCCTGTCAAAGGCGCTCGACAAGATCGAGACTGCCCTGGGCGCTCGCCGTGTCGTCCATGCTCCGCGCCAGCCTTTGCGCCTGACGGTGGATCGCGGGGGCAAAAAGGTGTTCATTCCCGTGGCGGATGTCTGCTACTTTGAGGCGCGCGCCGATTTTTGCAACGCCGTCTGTGCCGATGGAACGTATCTGATCAATGAGTCGATTTCCTCGCTCGAGCGCCGCTTGGCCTCCGAGGGCTTTATCCGCGTCCACCGCAGCTATCTGGTCAATTTGGAAGACGTGCACAATGTCGAGATCGGCTCCACGGGCCTGATGGAGCTCAGGCTCGACCGTGTGAGCTCGACGGTGCCCGTGTCCCGTCGTCGCGCTGCCGAGGTCAAATCGCACTTGGGGCTAGCGTAAGGGTCGGTGTGCCATCGTTTGCCGTTACAGGTTTGGCATGACTGTGCGGTGGGCATAATGGATTGCATCGAATGAAATCGAAAGGATTATTATGCCCGCGCTCATTACGCATCATCTGTTTGGCGAGGAAAGCATCGACCGTCTTCCGCAGGGCGTTATCACGTCCGACGAGGAGCGCATCGCCTTTATCCTGGGAAACCAAGGTCCCGACCCGTTTTTCTTCCACATGCTCACGCCGCGCATCTCCGACTGCATGTCGCTTGCTCAGGTCATGCACCGCTCGCGCATGTCGCGCCAATTCTCGTGCCTGCGCGACGGCGTGTCGCACCTGCAGCCGCGCGATGCCAATCTGGGTCGCGCCTTTGCGCTGGGCCTGCTGTCGCACTATGTGCTCGATCGCAATGCCCACCCCTTTGTCTACGAGCAGCAGTTTGGCATTGTCGAGTCCGATCCCGAGCTCGAGGCTTCGGGCAGTCAAGTTCATGCCGTGCTCGAAAGCGACCTGGACGTGCTGATGCTGCAGCTCAAGCGCGATGGGGCTACGGTCGAGGATTATCCGCCGGCGGGCGAGATCGTCACTACCGACCGCATCAATCGCGTTGCCGGTGTGCTGATGAGCTATGTTGCCGGACGCGTGTACGGCATCGATATCCCGGTGGGAGA
>CALBBA010000164.1 GCA_937926755.1 uncultured Collinsella sp. | reverse complement strand
GGAGCACGGTGAAGTGTCCGGTGGCCTTGTCGTAGCGCCCCGCCCCGCGTATGCCATTCTTCTTCGTGTGAAAGATTGCCGGGGCACCCGCGGGACCCTGGTCGACCCTGTCGAGGTCGTACCCCAGAGCCGCCATCCTGAAGAGGATCCTCTCGTGCAGGCGCTCGACGGCCTCTTCCTTGTACGGGTCGACGTAGGGCTTGGGCGTCGCCGAGTTGTCGGTCTCGTACGAGCCGTGGGTGCGCACGTAGTCGATGGCCTTCGCCTCGAGAACGTCCAGTGCGTCCCTGCTGATGTTCTGGTCGTCATCGAGGAACATAACGGCCTTGTTCCAGAACTCCTTCTTCGCCTTGTGCGCGTCGAGCCGGGCGATGCCCTGGGTCGTCTGCCCCGCGTAGACGCGGCTCACGTTGCCGTGGTCCTCGTCGAGCAGGTAGTAGACGCCGCGCTGCGGGATGTTCGGCAGCGACTTCGCCTCGGCGAGGTCTTCCCTCGGAACGACGACGGTCACAAGCGACTCGCCGTCGATGCGGCAGATGCGGATGCGGTCCGGCTGCGCGTCTATGAGCTGGACGGTGAGAGTCTTGACCCGGATCATGCTCACGCCCCCTTCTTCGCGAGCTCTTCGATCATGCACGTGCGCACGAAGGCGGAGAAACTCATGCCTCGCAGCGCCGCCTCCTCCTTCGCTGCGTCGCGCAGGGTGTTGGGGATGCGCAGAGTCACGGAGACTTGATTACCGTTCACCAGGAAGCTCTTGATTTCGGTTTCGTCAGGGTTGCTCTTAATGAGCTGCTTGTAGCTATCGGGCATCTGCGCCCCCATCGCTCGAAATGCAATACAAATGCGTTTATAGAATTATAGCGTTGCATTGCTGGTGACTGATGAGGCGAACGGGTGAACGGTCGGGCGTGGAATCAAAGAGTCAGGCAGGGACAATTCTGCCAACAACGCTGTTGCGGTCTCGCGTGGCGGGTGCTTTCGTCTACGCCCCCGCAATCCCGCGGCCACACTCAGCAGCTCGTACTCCCTCTGGCTCCACTGGCGCAGTTCGGCAGTCTCGACGGCGTCGCGGCACAGGCCCAGGAACGCCTCGGCTCCCTCGCAGAAGCACTCGCGGGCAAAGGCGCCGGATCCGTCTGCAACGCACTTGCCGTCGGCAAACAGCTTCCAGCTGGACGGCTCACGCGAGTCGTCCCCGAGCAGCTTGATCTGCAGAACATGCGGGTTGTCAGCAGCACAGAGCTCTTCCTCGAGTTTCTGCACCGTAAAGCGCATCTGGTGGGAGAGGCTGCTCTTGACCATGGCCGAGGCATAGCCACTCGGCTCGTCCAGAAGATGCATTCGTTTTGGCTTGGCTGCCAGGTTGCGGAAATTGCGCTCGCTGCGCACGGAGAAATTGTCCATACGGACTCCTTTCATCGATGTTGGCAGGGCCACCGTGCCTCTTGGCCGGTTGGCGTCGGGATCGTGGAGCCAACTCTCTACCCCGACTCTGGATAAAATGCGCCCGCTCCTTGCGGGCACGATGGAGTCTATCAGCGCGCGCGGACACAAATCAAGCGCCGCCTGCGAAATGACGCGCGGACGGCGCTTGGTTTCGCCAGCTGCTGCTAGGCTTAAATCCGAAAAAGTGTCGAAATCGCTCATGTAAAAGTATGGAAAAGTGTCGTAATGTACACTTTAAAACCTCGGAAAAGTGTCGAAATAAGCACCTAACAACTACGGAAAAGTGTATCCTAGTGCTAAAACAGCACGTAATAAGGGGTACGCTTATGCTGCAGAGAAAAGCGAAAGCACAGTTTGAATCTTGGCTTGCCTCGTCGCCTAATAAGGCTCTTTTGGTCAAGGGCGCTCGACAGGTAGGAAAGTCATATTTGGTCAACGTCTTTGCAAACGAATCGTTCGAAAATGTTGTGACGTTCGACCTTATCGCCGACGCGTCCGTGCGCGATTCGTTTTTGGCGGCGAAAAGTGCGGACGACCTGCTTATGCGCATGTCTATCGCTGCGACGCAGCCGATGGTTGCGAACAAGACCGTTGTGGTTATCGACGAGGTGCAGCGATGCCCCAACGTGGTGACGTTTATCAAATACCTGGTCCAGCGCGGCGACTTTCGATACATCCTTACCGGATCGCTCCTTGGCGTTGAGCTCGAGGGCATCGACTCCCTGCCGGTGGGGTATGTCGAGCAGGTCCAGATGTACCCGCTCGACTTTGAGGAGTTTTGCTGGGCAAATGGCGTTGGTGCCAGCGTGTTTGACATGCTCAGGGGCTGTCTAAAGGATGAGGGGGAGCTCCCTGGCTACCTGTATGACCGCTTGCTCGATCTGTTCCATCAGTATGTGGTGGTGGGAGGCATGCCCGACGCGGTCAATTCCTTCTTGGCGACGCGCAATGTCGACGAGGTTCGAAACATCCACCGCGATCTTCACGCCCTGTATCGCGATGACATCGCAAAGTACGCTCCGCCCGAGCTGCGCCTGGTTATTCGCGATATCTACGATTTAATTCCTAGCGAGGCCGGTTCAAAAAACAAGCGATTCAAGCTGTCGTCGATTAGCGGTGTTAAGCGTTTTTCGCAGGTGACAGACCATTTTCTTTGGCTCTCGGAGGCGGGCGTTGCGCTTCCCGTGTATAACGTGACAGCTCCGGTAGCGCCTCTTTTATTGGGGGAGCAACGAAATCTCTTTAAGCTGTTTTACTTGGACACCGGAATGCTCATGTCGTCGTATTCCAAAAGGGTCGCTCAAGGCGTTTTTGATGGGGAGGCGGAAGACGCCTTTGGCATGAACATGGGGGCGGCGTTTGAGGGCTTCGTTGCTCAAGAGCTCAAAGCTCATGGATTTAGATTGCGCTACTTTACGTCCAAAAAGGTCGGTGAGCTTGATTTTGTGGAAGAGACGCTCGATGGGGAAGTGCTCGCCATCGAGGTCAAATCGGGCAAGAGCTTTAAGTCCCACGCGGCGCTCGATAACGCACTGGCAACGAAGGGTTACGGAATCGATCGCGCCCTGGTACTTGCGGAATGTAATCTTCACCGCGATGGTGACGTGCTGTATCTGCCCATCTTTATGGCAGGGCTTTTGGAGCCGTAACGTGCTGCTGGCTTTTCCGGCCCTCCCTTAACCCTTGCTACTCGTCTCCGTCGTTGGGGTCGCCCTTGAGGGTGTTGATGTCCAGGTACTGGTTGTCGTCCTCTTTTTGCTGCGTTGCCGATTCGGACGCGGTGGGGCCGCGGAATAGCTGGAATCCCTCAAATGCGATCATGCCGAGCAAGGCCACGATAATCGCGATAAAGACGATCTTTGCCGCTTGGGGAAACTCGGAGAAGTGCGGAGGCTCTTCCTCGGTGTAGTAGTCGGCAAAGCACTCGTCATCGGTGCCACGGGTATACGACGATGCCGATGCGGCTTTTACGCCGGTCTTGTTGTGCTCGGGAGCGGACGCGTCGGCAAGCGGGCCGTTATCGTATACGCTCGATGCGGATCCGTAGGCCTCGGTCTCAATGCGGGAGGCGCGGGGCGCGGCATCAAATCGGTCATCGTGCGCTGTTGTTTCGTTGTAGTCGGAGTCGCGCTCCTCGGCAGCTGCAAACAGCGGGTTGACCGGAATATCGAGCGCCGGCATGCCGGCCGAGGTCTCGTCCAAGTCGGCCGCGGCCCAGGAATCGAAGGCAAACTGGCGGTTGGCGAGGTCGTCCAGATCCATAACGGGCGGCTCGAGTTCGGGTTCGGGCTGGGGTTCGGGAGCCGCGTATGTCGGCTGTTGCGGGGCGGCATACGCGGGTGTGCTGCTGGGCACATGGTGCTGTGTCGCCGCGGCGAGAAACGCCGCCGTCTCGGACGGATCGCTGGTGGGGCGGGGCGCAGGGGCGGCCTGGCGCGGTACCTGCATAATGGGGCGGGTGGCAAAGTCATCTGCGGGCACGGATGCCGGCGCGGGCGCAGTGGCCGGGGCGGGAGCAGCGGCCGACGTAGGCTTTGGGCCTGCCGAGCGCACCCCGCCGCCCATGAGTTCCTCGGCGGTCCAGGGGCGGGCGCTTATCACTCGCTCCGAGGCCGCCACCAACCACGTCATTTTCGCCGC
>CALBBA010000163.1 GCA_937926755.1 uncultured Collinsella sp. | reverse complement strand
GCGCACCGAGAACAACTACTACGGCAAGCCCTGCGGCTTGATGGACCAGGCCGCCGTGTGCCTGGGCGGCCTCGCCTACATGGATTTTGAGGACCAGGCTCAGCCTAAAACGCAGAAGCTCGAGCTCAACTTTGAGGATCACGGCTATGCGCTCGTGCTCGTTAAGGTTGGCGCCGACCATGTGGCAGCCACCGACGACTACGCCGCCGTGCCGCGCGAGATGCAGGATGTTGCCGCCGAGTTTGGCAAGGCACGCCTGTGCGAGGTCGACGTTGCCGACTTTGACGCTAAGCTGCCCGAGCTGCGCGCCAAGCTGGGCGACCGTGCCTGCCTGCGCGCCATTCACTACTGGTACGAGAACGGTCTGGCCGATAAGCGCTGGGCGGCCCTGAACGCCGGCGACATCGACCAGTTCCTGACCCTGACGCGCGAGTCCGGCGCCAGCTCTGCCATGTACCTGCAGAATGTCGTTGCCAAGCTGGGCTCCGAGCAGCCCTCCATGTACGCCCTGGCACTTGCCGAGCACGTGCTCGACGGCCGCGGTGCCGTCCGCATCCACGGCGGTGGCTTTGGTGGCACCATCCAGGCCTTCGTACCGCTCGACCTGGTCGACACCTTCATTGCCAAGATGAACGGCTGGCTGGGCGAGGGCTCTGCCCGCCACTACGCAATTTCTGACAAGGGGGCTTACGCGGCATGGCTGTAATAACCGAAGTGCGCGAGGCCGCGCAGGGCCTGATTGAGTATGCCATCCATCGATCGATGATCGGTCAGGACGATCGCATCTGGGCCTACAACACCATTTTGGAGTGCATCGGCGCCACGGGCCCCGCACTCGATATGACCTGGGCGCTGCAGACCGAGAAGCTCTCGCTCTTGCACCCCGATACCCTCCCCGACTTTGACCTTGAAGGCACGCTTGCCGCGCTTTCCGAGGCCGCCGTTGCCAACGGTGCCGCCGAGGACACGGCCTCGGGACGCGACCGCATCGCCATGCGCATCATGGGCGTGCTCATGCCGAGGCCTTCGGTTGTAAACGAGGAGTTCAATGGGCGCATGGGCGTCAACGAGCCCCGCGTCGCGACCGACTGGTTCTACGGCCTGTGCTGCGACGCCGGCTATGTGCGCCGCGCCGCCATCGCGCGCAATATCAAATGGAGCACCCCCACCAACTGGGGCGATCTTGAGATCACCATCAACCTGTCCAAGCCCGAGAAGGACCCGCGCGATATTGCCGCTGCCGGCGCTGCCAAGAACACGGGCGAGAAGTATCCCGCCTGCCAGCTCTGCATCGAAAACGAGGGCTACCCCGGACGCTCCGCCGCAGCCGACGGTGGCGCCCACCCCGCCCGCCAGAATCTGCGCGTTATCCCTATTCAGCTCGACGGCGAGCGTTGGGGCTTCCAGTACAGCCCGTACGCGTACTTTAACGAGCATTGCATTGCCATGAGCTCGGAGCATCGTCCGATGCACGTCGACCGTAAGGGCCTCTCCTGCCTGCTCGACTTTGTGGACCTGTTCCCGCACTACTTTATCGGCTCCAACGCCGACCTGCCCATCGTGGGCGGCTCGATCCTGTCGCACGACCACTTCCAGGGCGGCGCGCACGAGTTCCCGATGATGCACGCGGCCGAGGTCTCGCAGTTTAGCGTGCCCGGCTTTGACAAGGTCACCGGTACCGTGCTGCAGTGGCCGCTCTCGGTGCTGCGCCTGCGCTCGCACGACCGCGGTGAGCTACTCGATGCCGCCGAGAAGATCATCCTCGCCTGGCGCGAGTGGACCGACGAGTCCGTGGGCGTCATCGCGCACACAGCCGACGGCGTGGCCCACAACACCGTGACGCCCGTCATCCGCCGCGTGGACTCCCGCGGTAATGCCGGTGGCGAGATCTACGAGGCCTACCTGGCGCTTCGCTGCAACATCACGACCGATGAGCATCCGCTGGGCGTATTCCACCCGCATGCCGAGTATCACCACATTAAGAAGGAGAACATCGGCCTGATCGAGGTCATGGGCCTGGCCATTCTTCCGCCGCGCCTGGTTCCCGAGCTTGGCGCCGTTCGCGAACACCTGCTGGCAGCCAAGGTCGACGCAAGCTACGACCTTGCCGCCGCGCTCGAGGGCGACGACCTTTGCCGCAGCCACGCCGCGTGGGCTCTGGACGTCTTTGCCCGTCGTGCCGATGAGCTTACGGCCGATAACGCCATCGACATCTTGCGCGAGGAGGTCGGCGTGGTGTTTGGCCACGTGCTCGACAACGCCGGCGTCTTTAAGTGGGACGAAGCCGGCCGCGCCGCCCAGCAGCGCTTTATCGACTCGCTATAGAGCACGGGCCCGGACGCTCACCGGCAGCCCGCACGACATAACCACCCACACGACAACGGCGCCCGCCGGCAACATCGCCGACGGGCGCCGTTTTCTGATGCAAGGGTAGCTAATTTGCACCAAAACAAGGAGTGTTCCAAACTGCCGGCAGAGAAGGAACGTCCCCAGGTGCCGACCTAAACTCCCACATTATTCGATGGAAAAACGTGGTTGCCTCACACATTATTCGATGGAAAACGTGGTTTACTCCCACATTTTTCGATGGAAAGACCAAGACGGTCTTATACTAACCATGATCGTTAGGAGGCAGTATGCAGCGACAGCTAATGGACGAACTCATCGCTTGGAAATCTAGGGCAAACCGCAAGCCCCTCCTGCTTAAGGGGGCCCGCCAGACGGGAAAAACCTGGCTTCTTAACGAATTCGCAGGCCAGCAGTATCAAAACGTCATCCGCTTTGACTTTATGCTCGAACCGGGCGCACGTTCGCTGTTCGACGGAAGCCTTGACCCCAAACGCATCATCTCCCAGATAGAGCTCCTGCGCGGCCAGACCATAACGCCGACAGACACGCTCATCATCTTCGACGAAATCCAAGAGGCACCGCGTGGCATCACCTCGCTCAAATACTTCAACGAGCTGGCGCCGGAATACCATATCATGGCAGCCGGCTCCTATATGGGGCTCGCGCTCCGACGCGAAAACGAGTCGTTCCCCGTCGGCAAGATCGACCAGCTTACCATGCGCCCCATGGGGTTTGTCGAGTTCGTTCGTGCCGTCGATGGCGATCCGCTCGCAGATGCCATCCTTGCCGCAGACATGGACCTGCTGGCGAATGTTTCCGAAAAGCTCGAGCGCCTGCTCAAGGAATACCTCGTTGTCGGTGGCATGCCAGAAGTTGTCTCCGCTTTCGCCGCCTCCCACGATTTCATCGAGGCCCGCAGGCTTCAGCAGCAAATCATCGAAGCTTATGAATCCGATTTTGGCAAGCATGCGCCAGCCCGCATCGTCGAGCGCATGAGGCTGGTTTGGAAATCCCTTCCCGCCCAGCTCGCAAAGGAAAACAAGAAGTTCGTCTACGGCGCGCTTCGTCCCGGGGCGCGCGCACGCGATTTTGAGGAAAGCCTCCAGTGGCTCATGGACTATGGAATCGTTCATAAGGTACCACGTGTTTCCGCCCTAAGAGCACCGCTCACAAGCTACGAGGATCTCTCGGGCTTCAAGCTGTTCTGCATCGACACCGGCATCCTCGGAGCACTCTCCGGCCTCACGCCAGCCATTGTTCTGAACGGGCCCGCTGTTTTTACGGAGTTCAAAGGCTCGCTGACCGAGCAATACGTCGCACAGGAGCTTTTGCTCCAAGGCAATACTCCCGCGTATTGGTCATCCTCCTCCGGCAATGCAGAGACTGACTTTGCCGTCGACCATGCGGGGACCGTGCTTCCGCTCGAGGTCAAGGCGGCAGAGAATCTCAAAGCAAAGAGCCTGAGGATTGCCTGCGAGAAGTTCAAGCTCGAGCGCTGCGTGAGAACATCGTTAGCGGCATATAGAGACGAAGGCACGCTCGTCAATATTCCGCTCTGGGAGATTGGGCAAATCGACAAGCTGGCATAGGCGCTGTGGAGGGGGTGCCCCGTAAGGAGTGTCCCAAACTGCCGGCAAAAAAGGAACGTCTCTATCTGCCGCATTCCCGAAGCAAGGCAACGCCGATGTTTTGGCAACGGCAGCGAGCGGGCCGCATTTGAGACAAGGTGACGTGAAACGAAAGGGCGCTGACCTTCTGGTCGCGCCCTTGAAGTTGAACGTCAGATTGTCCAAATGCGGCCCGCGCAGCGTCGAGCAGTTACGCGGTTCGTAGAACCGCGTAACTAACAAATGAGCATCGCGTCGCCAAAGCTGAAGAAGCGGTAGCGCTCCTCGATGGCAGCGGCGTAGGCATCCATGATCTGGTCGCGGGTGGCAAGTGCGCTCACAAGCATCATGAGCGTGGAGCGCGGCACGTGGAAGTTCGTGATCAGCGCGTCGACCACGTGATAGGTCGAGCCGGGCATGAGGTAAAGCTGCGTCGTGGCGTTCTCGCGCACCACGATGTCACCGCGGCCAAGCGTATCGGCCCCGTCCTCGCGGCCTTCAAAATAGCGCGCCGTCACGGCCGGATCGGACACCGGCGCGTCCGCGTCAAACGCGCTCTCGAGCGAACGCACTGCGGTGGTGCCGACGGCGATCACGCGATGCCCCTCGGCCTTAGCCTTGTGCACGGCGTCGACAACCTCCTGCGACACATGGTAGCGCTCGGTGTGCATGACGTGCTGCGTAGGGTCGTCCTCCTCCACCAAGCGGAAGGTATCGATGCCCACCTCGAGCTCGACGGCGGCAAACTTGGCACCCTTGGCCTCGATAGCGGCCATGAGCTCAGGAGTAAAATGCAGACCCGCCGTAGGAGCGGCAGCCGAGTGCTCCTCCTTCATGGCGTAGACGGTCTGGTACTTCTCGGGATCGCCCTCGTAATCGGTAATGTAGGGCGGCAGCGGAACGTGACCGGCAGCATGAATGGCCTCGTCGAGCGTGCGCGGCTCTCCAGCGGCATTGCAACCGGCCGGCTCAAAGCGCACCAGTCGGCCGCCGCGGCTATCGGTGACAAAGTCGACGACCTCGGCCGTCAGCACCACGGGCGCGCCCTCGGGTGCATGGGCGCCGCCGGCGCGATACTCAATCTGAGCACCGGGCTTCAGACGCTTGCCCGGCTTGACCAGGCACTCCCAAACGTGACCCAGCGGATCAACATCCTCGCGGCGCTTGAGCAGCAGCGTCTCGACCACACCGCCCGAGCCGGCCTTGCGGCCGATCAGGCGGGCCGGCATCACGCGCGTCTGGTTGATGACGAGCACGTCGCCCGGCTCGATATAGTCGATGATGTCACGGAAGATGCGGTGCTCGACGGTACCGCCATGCTCTAGCGGCGTTCCTGTCTCGGAGCCTTTGCGATCAACCACCAGCAGGCGGCAGGAGTCGCGCGGCTCGGCAGGCGCCTGGGCAATCAGTTCCTCAGGAAGGTTGTAGTCAAAATCATCGGTACGCATAGACACGTCGGATACTCCTTATATAGCTAAAGTCCGCTCTACATCCTAGCAGGCTGACATCCCAAGTGAACTACTTTTTGGCGGCTTTGCGCTCGTCGCGGATGCGGGCGCGGTCCATGGCCGCCTCGACGGCCGAGAATCGGCAGCCGCAGTAATTCTGCCGGTACATGCCCAGCTCGCGCGAACGACGCGTGGCCTCGGGGTAATACGGACGAAAATCGCGAATCACCGGGGTGAGCCCATGTGCCGCCGCCAAGCGCTCAAGCACGTCATTGCAGGTATCGAACAGCTGGTACGGCGAGACGGCGAGCGTCGTGCCCACAAACTCAAACCCGCGCTCCTGGGCCACGCGGCACGCCTCGGCCAAGCGCAGGGCATAGCACGCGCGACAGCGACGGGGCCGATCGGCACCCAGCGGTGCCACGCCGGTCTCCCAGCGACCGCGGTCCTCCCCTGCCTCGATGAGCTCGATGTCGCCATCGGCACACCACCGGCGCAGCTCGTCCAAGCGGCGCTGCCATTCATCGCGCGGTTGAATATTGGGGTTGGTCCAGCAAATCGTGGGCTCAAACCCCTCCTCGCGCAGCAGGCGAACCGGCTCAAGCGAGCATGGTGCACAGCACGCATGCAGCAACAACGACTTCATCAACATCCCCGTCCCAGAAAACTCACCCCGACATCATGGCAGCTAAAATAGCCCCGTCCCAAAAAGACTACTTTGCGAAAAAGCGCACGCCAAAGGACGTATCCTCGCAGGCGACAATGCGGCGGTCGCGCAAAATGGTCCACACGTAATACCAGTCGCCTACACAGCCCGACAAATGCAAGCCGGCCGCCAGATAGCACAGCAGCGGATAGCCCGAAAACGCAAACCCCAGGGCAAACGCTGTCGTCACAACAACCGTCGGCGCCAGGCAAATCGCCATATACCGCCGGCGCGAATACACAATCCCCTCGGCGCAGGCATAGATCATCGCCGTCTCGCGATTCGCCCCAAAGGTCACCTTCGCGCCCGCAGGCGCCAGCAGCTTAAAAAACACACCGTGCACCAGCTCGTGCACGGCGAACGACGCCATTGAGATCGCAGCCAAGCCGACTATCCAGCCCACGACAGCCATCCAGCCGCCCGCGTCAGCCGCATCCAAGTCTGCAGGCCCGCCCAGCAGCATAAACACCGGCACCAGGCACACGGCAAACACGCCGACTACGACCATCCCCCACACAAAGCAGTCGTGCAGAAAATCCTCGTCCTCAAACGCATGTATGTTGGAAATCTCATTCATAGCATCTTAGGATAGCGCCCCTGCCACGTACCCGTCCGCATGTGCGATAATGTCGAACGATATGCACGAATTGACCACCGCGTCGCCAGGCCTTGCGCCCGGCCGCGCTCCCACCATATGCGAAGGAGTCCCATGGCATCCAAATATTCCATGAACGACCGTCCCAGCTGGCCGCGCCGCGCCATCGTTACCGCCGGCGAGCCCTACGGCAACAAGGGCCTGCACTTTGGCCACGTCGGCGGCGTCTTTGTCCCGGCCGACTTCTTCGCCCGCTTCCTGCGCGACCGCCTGGGCCGCGAGAACGTTATCTTCACCTCGGGCACCGACTGCTATGGCTCGCCCATCATGGAGAGCTACCGCAAGCTCAAGGAGAACGAGGGCTACGACAAGTCTATTAGCGAGTATGTCGAGTCCAATCACTCCCGCCAGGCCGCGACCCTCAACAACTACAACATCAGCTGCGACATCTACGGCGGCTCGGGCCTTGAGCCGGCTGCGCAGATTCACAACGAGGTGACCGCCGAAATTATCAAGCGCCTGCACGAGCAGGGCACCATCTCCAAGCGCTCCACGCTGCAGTTCTACGATGCCAAGGCCGGCACGTTCCTCAACGGCCGCCAGGTGATCGGCCGCTGCCCCATCCAGGGCTGCAAGTCCGAGAAGGCCTATGCCGACGAGTGCGACCTGGGTCACCAGTTTGAGCCCGAGGAGCTCATCGCGCCCAAGAGCCAGCTCACCGGCGAGGTGCCCGAGCTGCGCCCGGTCGACAATCTCTACTTTGACCTGCCGGCCTACCTCGACTTTATGAAGACCTATACCGCTAAGCTCGCCCAGAACCCGCAGGTTCGCTCCGTGGTCTCCAAGACTATGGAGGAGTGGCTGCTGCCGGCCCAGCTCTACATCCAGAACAAGTTCCGCGAGGCCTTCGATGCCGTCGAGGACCAGCTGCCCGAGCACACCGTGCTGGAGCCCGAGGGAAACAAGAGCAGCTTTACCGTCACCTTCCCCAGCTGGAAGGAGCGCGACGACGCCCATGCGGTGCTCGCCAACGGCGGCGTGCGCTTCCGCAGCGGCAAGGCACTCGTGCCCTTCCGCATCACCGGCAACATCGACTGGGGCGTTCCGGTGCCCGAGGTCGACGGCGTGACTGACGTCACCTGCTGGTGCTGGCCAGAGAGCCTGTGGGCGCCCATCAGCTATACGCGTACCGTGCTCGCGCGCGATGCCAAGGCCGCCGGCGTGACCGAGGGCGTCGCCGCCCAGGATGCCGCCCTCATGGGCGAGCCCGCTGCCGACTCCACACAGGTGCCCGCGCCCACCTACCAGCACAGCTCGCTCGACTGGCGCGACTGGTGGTGCTCGGACGACGCACAGATCTACCAGTTTATCGGTCAGGACAACATCTACTTCTACTGCATCGCGCAGACCGCCATGTGGGAGGCCCTGGGCTGGGACCTCACGCAGAGCACCGTCAGCGCCTGCTACCACCTGCTCTACATGGGCAAAAAGGCCAGCTCGTCCCCGCAGACGCCCCCCCCGCCGGCAGACGACCTGCTCAACCACTACACCTGCGAGCAGATGCGCGCGCACTGGCTGTCGCTCGGCCTGTCCGAAAAGCCGGTGAGCTTTAGCCCCAAGGCATACGACACGCGTGTGACCGGCAAGGACAAGGACGGCAACGAGGTGCGCGCCTGCGACGACAAGCGCGTTATCGATCCGGCCCTTAAGGAGAGCGCCCTTTTGACCGGCGTATTCAACCGTCTGGCCCGCAGCTGCTTCTACGGCGTCGCCGTCAAGGAAGGCGACGAGAGCCCCTATCGCAACGGCTGCATCCCCGCCGGTGCCGCCTCTGCCGCCGTGGTCGAGGCTGCCGAGCAGGCAGCTCTTGCCTTTGAGCAGGCCATGTACAAGTTCGAGACGCACCGCGCGCTTGCCGTGTGCGACGACTACCTGCGCGCCGCCAACAAGCGCTGGAGCGACGCCTCCAAGGCCGCCAACAAGCTCGAGGGTAACGAGGCAAACGCCGCAATGACGCAAGCGCTCGTCGACGCCTTTACCGAGCTGCGCGTGGCGACCGTCCTGATGCACGGTATCGTCCCGGCCGGCTGCGAACTCATCTGCGAGTACTTCGACGTCGATCCGGTCGCCTTCTTTAGCTGGGATAACATCTTTGCCTCCACGGACGAGTTCGTAGAGAGCCTGGGCGAGAAGCCCGGCGACCACCGCGTGAAGCCGCTGCCCCCGCGCTTCGACTTCTTCAGCAAGCACGAGAGCCAGTACTAGGCAACAGCAACGCGCCCGGGAATGATTATTCTGGGACGGGGATTAAAAAAGGCTCTGTTAGACCAGGATTGACATACATGTGTCCCCACGGTGCCATATCGTTGA
>CALBBA010000162.1 GCA_937926755.1 uncultured Collinsella sp. | reverse complement strand
GCCATGGACGGCAATGTAAAGATTGACGAGAAGACCTATAAGGACACAACCTTTAAGGGTATCCAGATTTTCAAGGCAAAGGTTACGCAGAATTATGATGGAAGTGCCTGGTCTGGCGATAAGACCCTTTCCGATATTGATTGGGCGTCGCCTGAAGTTACGAGTGTTGTGACTGATGCATTTGCTGGCGTCGCGGAAGCTCCTGCTGCGAATGCAGGCGCTCAGGCTTGGGCCAAGTACATTAAAGATAATGCCGGTAAAAAAGTTGATCAGACTGCCAAGGTTGACGCTGGCTCCACGTTGGATAAGATTGCTGCCGCACTTGAGGGCTCGACTCTGACTTGGACAAACCCAAGCGATTCCAGCAAGGGAGACTTTAAGGCTTTAAACCCTGGCTATTGGCTCTTTGTGACTGCAAGTGTTGGTTCGACCACATCTAGCGATTCGGCCAACGGCAATACCGATGCCTATACCTCGCCAATCTTTGCCGTCGTTGGTGGCGAAGACGTGAATGTTGATTCCAAAAAGGATGTCCCCAACGTGACCAAGGCCGTTAAGGACGACAAGAATGGCAGCTTTGTTGATTCGAACAAAGCTGTTCCCGAGGGTTCTTCTCAAGATGTCTTTACGGCGCCCAATAGGGTTGCGGACTCTGCATCCGATCAGCTGGTTGAGTATCAGCTTGCGGGTACCGTGGCCAGCAATATCAATACTTATAAAGAGTACAGCTATACCTTCACCGATGAACTGCCTTCTACGATGGTGCCCGAGCTTAACGGCAATGATCCCGTTGTCGAGGTCAAGATTGGCGATAAGGTTGTTCATCCGGGTAGCTACAGCAAAGAGTATGCAAATGGCAAACTCGTGGTTTCGTTCTCAAATCTGAAAAATGCCTGTGCGAAAAAAGACGATGGCACCAAGGGCGAAATCATTAACGTTGACGGCAGCTCAAAGGTCTATGTGAACTATAAGGCAAAGCTTGACCCCACGAAGGTTAACGCCAATATGCTCGGTATAGGCCAGATGAACACCGTTACTCTGACCTATTCCAATAACCCTCACTCTGAAAAAGACAAAGGCACTACAGTCGTGCATCCCGCCTACGACTACACCTACGGTATCGATGTTAAAAAGGTTGGTTCCGATGAGACGAACCCGCCTCTCGCAAACGTTGAATTTACTCTGCAAGAGGTCGGTACTGGAAAGTTCATCAAGAAGGACGGCACAACTGCGAGCAGCGAAACTGAGGACGGCGCAATTCTCAAGACGAATTCGACCGGAATGATAGAGGTCCTTGGCCTTGATGAAGGCACGTATATTCTGAAGGAGAAAACTCCTGCGCCCGGTTACGACAATTCTCACGGCAGCAAGGGCATCACGTTCACCATTACGCGTGGCAATCTTTCTGAGAGCAGCACTGAAGTGGTCAACCCTGAGGTTGAGGTAACTGACGGAGATAATAAGGGGCTCGTTAAGGCCGACAGCGCCACTAACGGCATGGTGCATCTCACCGTCACCGATAAGAAGGGCTCCAACCTCCCGCTGACCGGTCTTAACGGCGTGACCTTCACCTGGATCGCTGGTGGCGCGGTGCTGTGCATCGGCGTGGCGCACCTCATCCGCAGCCGTAAGCAGGCTGAGGAGTCCGAGCAGGAGTAGCGCTCGCTCACCCATCCCTTTGGCAGGTGGGATGTGATGGCCATGAGACTTGCGGACACCTTTCTCGTCCATCGACGTTCTTGCTTTGCCGTTCTCTTTTCGGGGCAGACTCCACGCTGGAGTTTGCCCCGTTCTTTTTGGACAACACAGGCAGCCTCCACCGTCCGATGCGGACTCATCCGTCATCGCGTTTCTTGACTCGTATGAGGTTCGGTTTAAGGTCCGTAGGCGCACGCGCGGTGCGGACGGTAGAAGGCATTTGCGCCGCGCGTGCAAGATTAGAATGCCCGTGGTTCGGAGTCCGGGCATTTAACAACACCGGAAACTGGTCGCCCGCGCTCCTAAACACTTACGCGGGGTGCGTCGTTTCCTATAGACATCGTATCCCGAATCGCCCCGCCGATTCGGGACATTTTGAAAGGCTCTGTTAGACCAGGATTGACATTCCGCCCCGTCATCTTCTTGCGATTGCA
>CALBBA010000161.1 GCA_937926755.1 uncultured Collinsella sp. | reverse complement strand
AATCCAAGGGTTATACCCTAAGAGCAAACCACCCCTTTTAGGGGTGGTTTTGATGCCGAGGGGCTTCCTAGCGCGGCAGGCGAATCGTAAAGCGGCTGCCGACGCCCTCGACTGAGGTCACGCCAATGACGCCGCCATGGCTATCGACGATCCACTTGGCAATGGCAAGCCCCAGACCCGAGCCCTGTGCGCCGGCATCGCGTGCATTGTCGGCGCGGTAGAACCGTTCAAACGCGTGAGCTGCGGATTCCTGGTTCATGCCGATGCCCTCGTCCTCAACGCTTATGTCGATCGTGCCCGCGCCCGCATCCGGCGCTACGCCAAATGTGACGGTCGTTCCCGCATCCGAGTACTTGGCGGCGTTTTGCACGATCACGCGCAGAGCCTGCTTCACGAGCGCCACGTCGACGGGCGCGTCGCAGCGCGGGTCGCTGACAAGCGCAGCGTCAAAGGCCAGCCGATACGTGTGCTCGGTATCGATCATCTGCGATTCCTCGCATACCTCGTCGACCAGTGCGGCAAGGTTGGTATTTGCGCGCCGCAGGACCGTGCGCCCGGCATCGCCGCGTGCCAAAAACAGCAGCTGCTCCACGAGCTCTTGCATGTGCTCGCTTTCGGCCTTGAGGGACGCGATAGATTCTGCCAGCACGTCCGGGTCGTCTTTGCCCCAGCGATCGAGCATGTTTACGTAGCCCTGAATCACCGCGATGGGCGTGCGCAGCTCGTGGCTCGCATCGTTGACAAAGCGCATTTGCTGCAGTTTGGCCTCTTGCATCTGGCGCAGTAGGCGGTTGAGTGCAACCTCGATGCTTGCCAGGTCGGCGTCGCCGGTAGTGACGCTCGGCGAGTCGACGCTTGCGCGCTCGATGGCCTGCTCCAGTGTTTCCATCTTGCCGCCGGAGAGCTGCATACGGCCGAGCTCGTCCACGCGCAAGGCCAGGTCGTTGAGCGGTGCCATGGTGCGGCGCACGCGACGGGCGCCGCCGAGCATGTCGAGCACGCTGATGACCTGCCAACCCACAACGACAAGGTAGAGAGGCCATAGCGCGACGAGGTCCTGCGCGAGGGGGAAAGTCTTGGTGGTACGCGCAAGCTCGACGGTATAGGTGAGCGTTGCCAGGTCCCAGCCGCGCGCAGGCGCCAGCGACATGCCGTGAACGGCGACGCCGGGGATCCATCCTGCGGTAAACGCGCCGTCGGGCAGCATCTGGTTGTATCCATAGACGAGGATCGCCGCCGCAATCACCATCAGCAGCAGATCGAGCCAGACGTAGCTCATCAAGCGGCGCCACATATAGCTCCAGTTGATGGCGCGGGCGATGGATGTGACGCGCTTGGCCTCGGCGTTACGCGCGGCAGACATAGCCCACCCCACGCACGGTCTGGATGATGCGGGCGCCGCCGGCGTCCTCGATCTTGGCGCGCAGGTGCGCGATGTGCACGTCGACGTTGTTGGTGTCGCCCACGTATTCGTAGCCCAGCGCCTCGTGCGCGATGCGCTCGCGCGTGAGCACGGTGCCGGCGTGCGCCATAAGCAGGGCGAGGACGTCGAACTCGCGGGCAGTGAGCGCGATGGGCGAGCCGCCGACCGTGACTTCGCGGCGGTCGGGATCGAGCGCGACCGAACTCACGGTGAGCGCGGCGGGGGAGGGCGAGGCGGATGCCTGGGTCGAGTCGCCAGCCGGGGGTATCGCAGCGGCGCCCGTAGCGCCCGTCCCGGCCCCAACGCCGCCAACGCCCGAAGCCGCCCGCACGGCCTCCGAGCGCTTCAACGCCACGCGGATCCGTGCGAACAGCTCCTCAATCGCAAACGGCTTGGTCAGGTAATCGTCGGCGCCGGCATCGAGCCCGGCCACCTTGTCCATCACGGCATCGCGCGCGGTGACCATGATCACCGGTACATCCTTGTGCTTGCGGACGCGTCGCAGCACCTCCATGCCGTTGAGCTGCGGCAACAGCACATCGAGCAGAATCAGATCGTAGTTGCGCTCCAGCGCCAGGTCCACGGCGGTGCGGCCGTCGGCGGCGTGCTCCACCTGGTAGCCCTCGTGCTCCAGCTCGAGCGTCACAAAGCGGGCGATTTTCTCCTCGTCCTCTACGATCAGGATCCGTGCCATGCGTGCCCCCGTCTGCGATTACTTGTCGTCGTTGAGATTTTGCTTGATGTCGTCCGCGGCATCGGCGGCGTGATTCATAAGGTTGTTGATGCTGCCGGGCACGTCGCCGTCGCTATCGATGCGGTAGCGCATGCCAAAGAACAGGCCAATCAGCATCAGCCAAATCGTAGCGCCCCAGGCAAACAGCGCGACGATGGGGATCAGGATGGGAATGTTGAGGATGATCGCGTCGCGGCGCGTGGCGATAAACTTGGTGTCCAGGCTCAGGCGGAAGAGCTTTTTGAGGTACTCCCACACGCTGTCCATCTTCTTGGAGAAGTCGGTCTTTTCGCTCGACTTCTCGTAGGCGGCCTGCGCGGCGACCATCTCGGCTGAGGGCTCATCGACTGGCGCGGACTCGGTGGCGGCGTGCGCCGACGTGGTCTGGGTCTTGCCCTGCGACTCGAGCCAAATGATGGCATCCAAGACGTTGCCGTCGGCGGCGTCGAGCGCGGCCTTGGCATCGGTGTAGCTCACGTTGCACTTGGTGCGGATGGTTTCAACTTTTTCGAGGTCGTCCATGACCTGTTCCTTTCGTTCGATGGGCGCGACGCCGGGCGATCTGCCCGGGCGCGAGCGTTGCGTTCGGCGGCCTGCGTGACGCCGCCCCGCCCTTGGTCGAACTCTATAGTGCAGGTTATAGATTAAGCGATTCTTGAGCCAAGATTAATGTTGGATGAGTTTTTGGGTGGCAGTGGGAAAAGTATTAGACCTCGATAGCGGGAGATGGGGTGCCGGTACAAAACGGCGTCAAGGGTTGGTCGAGCAGGCGGTTTTCAGGCGACTGGGACATGGCGGGCGGTCGATCGCCTATACTGGTTGGGCTCAACTGGAGAGGTGATAACTAGTTATGAAATCAATCAATGTTGCAGCGGCAATTATTCAGAAGGACGGGAAAATCCTGAGCTGCCAGCGTGGCTACGGCGAGTTTAAAGACGGCTGGGAGTTTCCGGGCGGTAAGCTCGAGCCGGGTGAGACCGGCGAGCAGGCAATCGTGCGCGAGATTCAAGAAGAGCTCGAGGTCACGATCGGTAACCTCGACTATCTTTGCACGGTCGAACACGATTACGAGACGTTCCATCTGTCGATGCAGTGCTACCTAGCTAGCATCCTTTCGGGCGAGTTCAAAGAGCACGCTCACGAGGACATGAAGTGGCTCGATACCAATAACCTGTGGGATGTCGATTGGCTTCCGGCGGACGTTAAAGTCGTTAGGGAACTCGAAAAGAAACTCGGGCTTATGTGAGAAAGGAGCGGACGTCGCATGGCGGCCCGCTCCTTCTTTGTTACTCTGTCTCACTCAGATCGCTGAGCATAAACTCGTAAATGTCCTGGCGCACGGGAGCATTGAGTTCATATTCGATTTCGACGGCGTTGTCGCCGCTCTTAGTTTTAATAGCTTTGAACTCGCCAGTCGGATGCATTTCGCCTAGGAAGTAAAATTCCTTGCCACCCTTATCGTCCTTGTTCTTGCGCATAAACAAATACGTCTTTAGCCCGTTGCCCGGCCATGCCTGCAGTCGCTGAATCTCGGGGGAGTTGAGCGTGCGGTTGTTCTTAGAGATTGCAACTAGCTTACTCGGCGAAACAAAGCGGTCTTCATACTGAATGGACTCGCTAATGTCGGGTGCCTTGTCATAGTTAATAAACACGGGGAATGTAATGGTCTTCTCGTCGTAGAAGTAGCCGCCAAGATTTTGGCCGTTGATGTTCTTTTCCCAGTTCATCAAGCGGCAAACTTCTTCGTACGTGTACTTGGCGTTGAGAACGAAATTTGTGTTTTGGTACGTCTCGGCATAGTCGAGTCGGTTACGCGCAATGCCAAAATCCAGCACCTCGAGAATCTGACGCTTGAACTCTGCGTTGCGCAGAGCGGTCGCAAACGCTTCGGTCAGACGAGGTCCGCATCCATCGTCAATAAGCAGGGAAACGAAATCCTTGGGAGTGGCAAAGTCGCCCTTAAGGACTGTGATTGCCGACCTAACGGCGCTGTCCTTAAGCTGTGTGTGGTAGTTCCTAAGCGCAGCCTCGCGCATATGCCGGTAGCCCTCGTGTCCGGCTTCGACGAGCGTTTGAAGCAAATAGAGGTCTTCGAAACGCTTGCCCGCGGCGAGCTTTTGAGAAATAAATTTGAGAATCTTGGTTTGATCAGAGGAAAATTGAACCGTGTAGTCCGGCTCGTATTTGGATAGAAATGCGTGGTAGGACCCCAGGCCGCTA
>CALBBA010000160.1 GCA_937926755.1 uncultured Collinsella sp. | reverse complement strand
TTCCCTCCGAGTGAGTTCCATCCAGGGTATCATGAAGCGCGTGAAGGCCAAGAACTGTCCGTGGTGGTTAATGAGCCCACGCAGGACGCGCCGGAGTTCTTCGGCTCCGAGGCGACCCACGACCTGGAGGCCTTCAATATCGGCTGCGACGTGATCGTCGCCAACCGCTGCGGCGACGAGCTCGCAGATGTGGCGGACAAGGTGTACACGAGGAATCTTTTTAAGAGGAACTAGGGGAGAGTTGCCTGTGCTAGGTAGGACCTGGCTGACGGCGAAGTCACCTTAGCTTAGGACGGGGGGGTGTATCGGCTAGCGCCGATACACCCCCGTCTTTCGTAGTTATCAGCAATTACAACAACGGATTCCGAATGTGCAAGTTCAGCAAGATCTGCAAGTAGGGAAGACATTAGCTGTTAAAAATATTGAATCAGTAAACACTTGATCTAGTGCTGCAAATCCGGGAATGACCGATTGGGGAACACGCAATGCAAGCCAATGAAATCACCGAGGCAATTAAGAATTACATGCAATGCGACGCTATTGGTCTTCAAGCGTTAGTCCTGCATGGCGAATGGGGTTCAGGCAAGACTTATTATTGTGAGAACGATCTTAAAGCTGCTCTAAAAGGAATAGACGTAAAGACATGTCGCGTGTCGCTATTTGGTGTATCCGATTATGACGAGGTTCTCAATCGGGTTACCGCTTCCTGTCTCCCTTTATCTGATAAGGTTGCACACGGTGTGGGTGCCGCGATAAGCGCTTTAGTGAAAAACACTATTAAAGCTGGTTCCTCAATATTAAGCGAAAAAATCGAAGACCTTGGAATTCAGTTAACTCTAAAACCAGATTTGTTACTGCCTTTACTCGACATGAAGAAAGTTCTCGTGATTTTTGATGATTGCGAACGAAGCCGCTTCGCTCAAGACGATCGAGTATTTCTTGGGTTCGTAAATAATATGGTCGAAAATCATGGCTGGCATGTAATGCTTGTCAGAAATAAGCCACTGTCATTTAAGGATGAGAGCTCTGTCGAAAAAGCGATTATGGGCCAAATCCTATTTGAGCCTGATCTTCAGGCACTTTATCGGGGCTTAGTTAACCCCAACCTGAATTTCCCACAATTTTTTTATTTTAATATTAATGGCGCATTAATGGAGGAAATAAAAGGCTCCGCCATTAATGTAAGGGCTTTATCCAGATCAATTCCAACCATTAACTGCGTCTTGGGCACATCAGTTCTTGTCGATAAGACCGTAAAATCATGCGGGAGAGCCCAAGCACTCTCGGATTTTATTAGTTATGCAGTCCTGGCATCGGCAGGAAATACTCCCAAAAAGCCCGATACCTCAAACAAAGCTGTAAACATGATCGATAATTCTAAGGTCATTGAATACGAAAACTATTTACTGGTATCAGAGGCTCTTGCCCCCTTAATAGAAGGCGGGAAAGTAAGCCCTAATGCTATCGAGAACTCTTTCAAGGAGTTCGTTCTAGCCAAAAACCCAGAATCCTCCGCGGATCTCAAGGCCCGAGACATAGAAAACCAATGGTTTGCTTTGCCCTGGCTGGAAGATGATCAGGTCGAATTGTTAGCGAACCAACTTGAAATACTTTTAACTGAGGGACAGTATTCTCTAACTTGGTTTTATAAGATTATTAGGATTGCGCTTAATCTAATTGATCTTGGATTCTGGGATGAATCATTTCGCGAGAAGCTTCTCGAATCGCTTCGGCTAGCCGCCAATCATGACCCTAAGTGCAACGCGGACATATTAAGGCAAGAGCGGGCAATGGCCAATGACTTTTACGGTATGAACGCTGATCAAATTATGGATGAGCTTATATCAAACGTTGAAAAAGAGGAAAGTGAACGAGCATTAAATCGCATCAGCCTAGAGTTGTCCGATGTTGATGGAGATACAGGAAATACGCTCTCCAACCTATTTAAAGAAGCTATGCAGTCCGGGTACTCAAGGACGATTGTGAATGTACCAGCGGAATATGTTGCTGCGTCAATCTATGAAGGAACCGCAGTTTCTCAAATGTCTCTACATTCATTTTTCAATAGAGACATAAAGAAGTACTTAGATGGTCAGAGCTTAACCGAAGCTATTGAATGGTTAAGAAGTATTGACGGCAGATTAGTCAAGGTCGGATTCAAATCACGCATGGGACAGTTGAGGACCGAATGTATTCGCAATGACTTCAAAGAAGCTATTGAAGAGTTGGACGAAAGGGCTCAACGTATATCCGCAGATTCCGATAAAGACATGTGATTGAGTAAAGTCGTTCAATAGCTTGTTGGTATAGCACGTCTGGCTCAACCCGAATTCATCCTTTCACCGACTGGCAAAACGATTTACACCTAATTCCTGCCACAGCTCAGGGGCAACTTCTTTGTTTATGGCTTGATCTCGCTAAACTAATAACTGCTGCTACCAGGGCATTTTCTGGTGCACATTCTATTGGCTCCTGCGAAGATCGGAGCAGGTATGTTTGCTGCCGAGTCCCACACCAGCCGTCATTACATTCCGATTGTTGCCATGGCCTGCCTATGCGTTTTGCTGGGCGGGCCTTCTTATGCCGCGGGCGCGGAGAGCCTCATCATCGCGGGCGCGACGTACTACGAGCCGGGCGTGTCGGGCCCCGGCTGGGCCTGGACCGATGCCGACCACCTGGAGCTTAATGGCTACGCGGGCGAGGCCATCGGCGCCGAGGGCGACCTGGTGCTGACGCTTGCCGGGCAGAACTCCGTGACGGAGTCGCATGCGCCCGATGCGGACATCACGCTGTGCGGCATGGAGGTGTGGGGCAACCTGACGCTTCGCGGCACCGGGACCCTTACGGCGACGGGCTCGCAGTGCGGGATCCACGCCTCGCAGGCGCTCGTGGTGGACGGCTGCACCGTCGATGCCCGGGCGGACGGGGCCGATATTACGGACAAGGCCGTTGCGGGCGTAATCGCCGGCGACATGACCGTGCGCGGCGGCGGACGCCTCGTTGCCGCGGGCGCCGGGTCCGGAGTGGGCGTGCGCGCCTACGGCGTGTATCTGCAAGATGCGGGCCTCGGCGATGGTGCGGCCGGCTGTCGGCTTTCCGTCGACGCCTCGTGGCTGGATGCGGCCGGTGCCGACGGCGGCGTTGCTTGCCTGGGCGGGTCGCTTGTGTCCGCGCGGTTTGTGACGCCTGCCGGCGGAGCCTTTGGTGTAGGTGGCGTGGTGGATGCCTCCGGTGCGGTGGCACCGCATGTGGTGGTTGAGCCCGATGTCGCCATGCCTCCGGCGGGGGAGACCGGTGGAGAAGGCGTGCCAGGCGGCGGGACGGGTGAGACTGTCGGTGATCCTGCTGCGGGGCAGCCCGGTGCGGAACCTGCGACGGACCCCACAGTGAAACCCGCAGCTGCGATGCCCAAGACAAACATAACGACCAAGACGACGGTGAGCAAGACCACAGTGCCTACGTCCTCCAAGCCTAAAGCCGCCACCGCGGCCACTGCGTTGCTCCCCAAGACCACCGACAACAACTGGATCGCCGCGTCCGTGGCGCTTTTCCTGCTGGGAACAGTGCTTCTGGGCATCGCATGTCGTTGTTGAGGTAGCTGCCATTTGGAAGAAAGGGACATCCACAAGAATAGCTATTTGCTTGTTTGTTTATAGGCGCCCAATTTTCGAAGGCAGAGGCCATACGGACGCGACCATGGGCTGAATCGTGACAACAAACTCGGAATAATATACGCTAGAACAGATTATCAATAAAGTGGGGCAGACCACAAGCAGCAATAAGGGCACCGGGACCTATGTAGGCTCCGGTGCCCAAGCACAATATCGGCAGTACACGGAGCTCCGCAATACGGCGATCATGGTCGGGCACAAGGCGAATTTAGATTCGCTGAGTTCATTTTTGGTGCGATCAGTATGGTCTAACCCCTCTTTTGCGTATATCCGGCTGATGCAGTCGAGGTCTACGTCCCATGCGTAGAATTGCTTGGTATATAGAATTGCAACACCATTAAGTATTGTAGGAGTTTCTTGTGAAGTGGAACGAATTGGCTGAATTAATATGCGCGTTTATCTCTTTATTTGTAACAGTCATCATTGGCAAGAAACAGTCTTGCCAGAGTAAGCGCATGGAAGAACTCGAGCGTCGCCAGGACGAAAGAGACGAACGCAGACACGCCGAAGGGAATAAGGCGCAGGCGATTGAGTTCATCTCGAAGCATTACGCAGACAGAGGCCTGATTCCGCTTTGCGCCGTTGCCGCCATGCACAATGATCTTTTCCATTATTCACGCAAGATGTATTGGGAATTCTGTTGTCTCGTGCCGGAGGTTCAGAATCTGATTCTTGAATTCTGCAATCTTGACTTGCGGGTCAGGGGAGAGGATGACCTGTTCGTCCGTTGCATCACCGCAGTCGAAGCCGCCCTCCGTGACCGCTTCCCAGAAGATGAATCTGTTCTTTATGATGATGGGAAATACGTGCTTCGCAGCCTGGAAAGGTATGCGGGGGAGAGACTGCCAGCACTTCGGGTTGACCTTCTTCCTGAGTGCTTGGACTCTTCGTTCCTGCCCCCTGATAGCTGTACCCTGGAGTACGATCATCTTATCCGTAAAGTCCTTTCCGAGGCCTTCGAGTCGAGGGACGCTTCCTTCACCCCTATTTCCCATCTAAAAAATGAGTATCAATTCGAATCGAGCTCTGAGATAGAGGCCTGCCGATTCGCGTCGACCGTTGCATTCTACGCGGCAACCTACGGCTCTGGTGACGAGGCCAACAATAGGTACTACGGATGCCCAGGCGGTTTCGATGGCGAGAGAATCGAGACCATGGAAGACCTATTTCTCCTTACTGTCTTCCAGATATATACCAAGCTTCTGCTTCCGAACGAAGGGTAAGAAATAACACGAGGCATTCGTTATTTGACTCTGCCTAATTCTGCCACATTCATTTTTCGAAACCTCACTCATTTCCTTTATAACTTGGGTATACTTAAATCAGAAATTGGTCGTAGGGCGCGACCAACGGAATCAAAAGAAAGCCCACTGAGAAGATGCCTTCAATCTCTTTGGGTTGGAGGCATTTTCTTTTTCGGAGGGTCTGCATGAATTCTAAAATCGTCTTTTTGACAAACTCGTTCTACAAAGATCATCCAAACCCGCCGTTCAAAGAGATGGAACAAAAGCAAAATCGTCCTTACATCGTCTTTTTGGTCGAAATCGAGGGACATACGTGGGCCCTACCATTTCGCTCGCATATTCGCCATGGGCACGCATTCTTTACCGATGCCGAAAACAAATGCGGGATTGATTATTCGAAAGCCGTCGATGTAGACAAGCCAGAATATATAGATCAACAGGTTGTTAGCGCCGGGCGATTTTAGCCGCTAATAGTCAAACTATTTTGACCAATCCCG
>CALBBA010000159.1 GCA_937926755.1 uncultured Collinsella sp. | reverse complement strand
TTCTGTTACAGAACAACGCCGACATAAACCGTCTGAACGGCCGCCCGCTCACCCAGAGCGAGATGGCACAGGTCATCGAACAAAACGAAACGCTCAAGACCCCGCTCGCACTCAACGGGTTCATCAACGGAAAGACCGTCGCCATCACGCGCGACAACCCCGACGATGTGCTTCATCAGGGCAAGGGGGTAAGCCTGAAGATCTACGCCCGCCAGGAGATCGCAGCTGGCCAGAGCCGCTACCAGATAGCTCAGCAGCCTGTCTATCCTGCGAAGAACAAGATCTTGAACGACCGCCGCGGCGACCTGTGTCTGCTCATCAACGGCATGCCCGTCATTCACATCGAGCTCAAGCGCAGTGGCGTGCCCGTGAGCCAGGCCACCGGGCAGATCGAGAAGTACGCCCACGAGGGCGTGTTCACGGGGCTCTTCCGCCTAGTCCAGATTTTCGTGGGAATGACTCCCGACGAGGCGCGCTACTTCGCCAACCCCGGCACGGGTGTATTCAACCCCAACTTCTTCTTCCATTGGGAGGACTTCAACAACGAGCCCGTCTGCGCGGGTGATAAACCCGGAGCCGACGAATGGAAACGATTCACCTCCACGCTGCTCTCCATCCCCATGGCGCACCAGCTCATCGGTTTCTATACCGTGGCCGACAGTTCGGACGGCTGCCTGAAGGTCATGCGCAGCTACCAGTACTACGCGGCTGCCGCCATATCCGACAAGGTGCGCAGGTGCAAGTGGGACGAGAGGCCCAAGAGCAGCGCCCCGGGGCGTCCCGGCGGCTACATATGGCATACCACCGGCTCCGGCAAGACCATGACGAGCTTCAAATCTGCCCAGCTCATAGCCGACTCGCACGACGCCGACAAGGTTGTCTTTCTTATGGACCGCATCGAGCTGGGCACGCAGTCGCTCTCCGAGTACCGCGCATTCGCCGACGACGCCGACGACGTGCAGGGGACTGAGAACACGCAGGTGCTAAAGTCGAAGCTCGCGAGCGACGACCCCAAGAACCGCCTCATCGTGACCTCTATCCAGAAGATGAGCAACGTGAAGGCCGGCGAGGGTAGAATCACCCAGGCGGAGCTCGACCGCCTAGCCTCCAAGAGGATCGTGTTCGTCATCGACGAGTGCCACCGATCCACCTTCGGCGACATGCTCCAGGACATACGTCGGGCTTTCCCCAACGCGCTGTTCTTCGGCTTCACGGGCACGCCGATCCTCGACGAGAACCAGAAGAAGGGTTCCACCACCGCCATGGTGTTTGGCGAGTGCCTGCACCGCTACAGCATCGCCGACGGCATCCGCGATGGCAATGTGCTGGGCTTCGACCCGTACATGGTGACGACCTTCGACGACCACGACGTGCGCGAGGCCGTGGCCCTCGAACAGGCTAAGGCCTCAAGCGTCGGTGAGGCCATCTCTGATGAGCGCAAGAGCAAGGTCTTCTATCACTACATGGACCAGGCGAAGGTCCCCATGGGACCCATGGTTGACGGCGCTGGCAACCGCATCAAGGGTATCGAGGACTTCTTGACCCGCGCTCAGTACTGGCCCGACACGCCGCACCATGACAAGGTGGTCGAGGACGTGCTACGGCGCTTCCCCGTGCTCTCCCACGGCAACAAGTTCCATGCAATCTTGGCGACGAGCTCCATCCCAGAGGCAATCGACTACTACCGAGCCTTTAAGGAACGAGCGCCGCAGATGAAGGTGACCGCCCTTTTCGACCCGAGCGTTGACAACAACGCCGGCTCCACGGTGAAGGAAGATGCTCTGGTCGAGCTCATAGAAGACTACAACAAGGCATACGGTCAGGAATTCACCATCCCCACGTGGCCCGCCATGAAGAAGGACATCTCGGCACGTCTGTCCCATAAAAAGCCCTACGTCAACGTCGACTCCAACCGCGATTCCCGCATCGACCTGCTCATTGTGGTGGACCAGATGCTCACGGGCTTCGACTCCAAATGGCTCAACACACTCTACCTCGACAAGGTCATCGACTACGAGAGCATCATCCAGGCCTTCAGCCGCACCAACCGCCTGTTCGGCCCTGACAAGCCCTTCGGCACCATCCGCTACTACCGCCGTCCTCACACTATGAAGGGCCACATCGATGCCGCGGTGAAGCTGTACTCGGGCGACCGCCCGCTCGACATGTTCGTACAGAAGCTCCCGGACAATATCGCGCTGATGGACGCGCGTCTGCAGGAGATACTCATGGTGTTCGAGGCTGCGGGCGTTGGCGACCTTTCGAAACTTCCCGCATCACAAGAGGCCAGACGAAAGTTCGCCAAGGAGTTCGTCGAGCTCAATGAATTCCTCGAAGCCGCGAAGGTGCAGGGCTTTACGTGGGACCAGGATACCTACGAGTTCGAGGAGGAACCGGATGGGGGAGGGCGACGCGGCAGAACCTACTTCGTGCAGCCGGTCATCGACGAGCGGACTTATCTCATCCTCGTGCAACGCTACAAAGAGCTGTTCGCGGGAGGAATCGGCCCCGGAGGCGCCCCGGGGGCGCCCTACGAGCTCGATGGTCATATAACCGAGATCGACACGGGGCTCATAGACAGCGACTACATGAACGCAAACTTCGAGAAGTGGCTGAAATGCCTTGAACAGGACGACGAGGGGCTCGCCGCCGCGCGCGAGGAGCTCCACCGATCGTTCGCGTCCCTGAGTCAGGACGACCAACGCTTCGCCGAGCTGTTCCTTCACGACGTCGAGCGTGGGGACGTCGCCCTTGAAGACGGTATGACGCTGAGGGATTACATCACGTCCTATGCTCGCAAGGCGAAAAACGCCCAGGTCGAGCGGGTCGTCGAGGCGCTCGGCATAGACGGCGAGCTTCTTGCTGCCATGGCTGCGCTCGACCTGGCGGAATCGAACATTAACGAGTTCGGGCGCTTCGACGATTTAAAGGACTCGGTAGACAAGGCGCGCGCCAAGGCCTTCTTTGAGCAGAAGGAAGGCAAGACGCTCCCTCTGTTCAAGGTGAACACCCGTGCGGCGGCGCTGTTGAAGAAGTTCATCCTGGAAGGTGGCTTCGATATCGACGAATGAGCGGCGATTATGAACAGGTGAAATCGAGAGTTTGTCAATCCGAGGGGATGCATGTGACCATGCGTCCCCTCGCTTCATCTTGGGAACAGCGTAAGTTAGGCGACGTTGTCGACCGATACAAGGAATTGGTGCCGACGCCGACGCATGGTTACACCCGCATGGGCGTGCGCAGCCATGCAAAAGGAACGTTCTTGACCGCGGTCGAAGCAGGCAAGGAAATCGAGGAGAAAGAGCTCGGTAAGGTCAAGGCTGACTGCTTTGTCGTGAACATCGTTTTCGCCTGGGAGCACGCTGTTGCAATAACCTCAGAAGAGGATGCAAAAGCGCTGGTATCCCACCGTTTTCCGCAGTTCCAGTTTCACGAGGACATGGATCCGGAATACTTCCGTTATGCCGTACTCGACGATCGTTTTCGCCGCCATCTCTGGCTGGCATCGCCGAGCGGTGCCGGAAGGAACAAGACGCTCAATGTCGGCACGATGCTCGAATACGAGTTCATGCTGCCAAGCAAGGCCGAGCAGCACGAGATTGCTGAGGTCCTTACCTCCATCGACAGCCTCATCACCCTTCATCAGCGTGAGCCACCTCGCATGATGAAAGAGGGCAAAAATGCCAATCAGCATCAACGAAGAGTCGCTTTTCTGCGATTACTACTCGCAATGGATTAGCGTCTACAAAGAAGGGGCCATCCGTGAGGTCACCATGGGAAAGTACCGGCTCACGCAGTCTTGGCTCGCCAAGCTGATTCCAGACCTCAAGATAAAAGATCTCGACCGAACCTCGTACCAGCAGCTCATCAACGGCTACGCAGAGCACCACGAGCGCCAGACAACCATGGACTTCCACCATCAGCTTAAGGGGGCGATCCTTGACGCGGTTGACGAAGGACTCATCCCCCGCGACCCTACGCGCAAGGCCATCATCAAAGGGAAACAGCCGCGTGCGAAAAAGATCAAGTATCTCAACCAGTTTGAGCTTCATGCCATGCTCGGCGACCTTGACTTATCAGGCGGGCCGAGTTGGGATTGGCTTATTCTCATAGTCGCTAAAACGGGCCTGCGCTTCTCCGAGGCCCTTGGGCTTACTCCCGAAGACTTCGACTTCGCCCATCAAACGCTCTCGGTGAACAAGACCTGGGATTACAAGAACGGCGGTGGATTCGTCCCCACGAAAAACGCCTCATCAGTGCGGAAGGTTCAACTCGACTGGCAACTCATCATGCAACTTTCCGGGCTGCTCAAAGACCTTCCGCCGACTGAGCCCATATTTGCGAAGGGAAAGGTCTACAACTCGACGGCTAACAGCGTTTTAGCGCGCCACTGCAAAAATGTTGGCGTGCCCATCATATCCGTCCACGGGCTGCGACATACGCATGCATCACTTTTGCTATTCGCCGGCGTCTCCATCGCCAGCGTATCCCGAAGGCTCGGGCATGCAAGCATGACCACCACTCAGGAAACCTATTTGCACGTCATTCAAGAGCTCGAGAACAAGGACATTGACATCGTCATGAGGGCTCTTTCGACTCTTATTTAACCTGTATCAGCAAACCGTGGCTCACGCTGATGAAGGGTGATGAGGTTGTCGAGTTCGTCTAGGTATTTGCCGATTTCCACCTGTTCGCTCCTATTAGGCACAGGAACCGTGGCATTCCCTACGAGCTCTTTGTTCAGGTTATTTACCGTGCTTCCGGAGGCAAACATTCGGTACTGGTCAAGCATTTGGGGTGTCCCCAACATATGGCAAAGAAACACAGGGTCGAATTGGCTTTGAGTGTCTCGGATCAATAACCATCCGTCATGAATACAGCCCTCAACAGCCATAATGTACGGTCTGCCAAAGCTCATGGAGTTAGAGAGAACTAGGTCCCCTGGATATACTTGCCTCGTTTTCGAAAGCCCTTCGGGTTTAATCTTCTCTGAGGTAGAAGTGATGTAATTCCCCATGCCGGGCGCGTCACCAATCTTTACCCAGTTCAGTCCTGCGGGGTCTTGCGTAATATATGCATCGATAGGACGAGGTGACCCGCCTCGCTCGATAAGAACCAGGTCGGAGAACTTACGCTGTTCCCAAGCGGATATCCAGATTGACCGACTCCATCTTGGGAACAGCGTAAGTTGGGAGACGTGGCCCGACGAGTGACCAGGAAGAACGAGGGCCATGAGTCGGACCTACCTCTAACCATCTCCGCCCAATACGGCCTTGTCGATCAAAGGTCGTTCTTCAATAACCAAGTCGCGAGCAAGGACATGAGCGGGTACTACCTGCTCCACAAAGGTGAGTTCGCCTACAACAAGAGCACGTCTAGCGATAGCCCCTGGGGAGCCATAAAGAGGCTGATGAAGTATGAAAAAGGCTGCGTATCAACCTTGTACATCTGCTTCGAGCTTCTAGGTGCCGACCCGGACTGGCTTGTGACCTATTACGAGACGAACCGTTGGCATCGTGGCGTCCAGCTCATCGCGGCAGAGGGCGCGAGGAACCACGGACTGCTCAATATCGCGCCCGACGACTTCTTCGATACCGTGCTCACGATGCCGGGTTTGCTTGAGGAACAGTGCCAGAT
>CALBBA010000158.1 GCA_937926755.1 uncultured Collinsella sp. | reverse complement strand
CTGATGGATCTTGTTGAACTTCTTACTTTGGCTCAAAGAAAAACGGGAGATGCGTTGTGCATCCCCCGTTTTTGTTGCGGTTAGTCTAGGTCAATAAACTTAGTGCTTAGGATCTTGCCGTCTTTTACTAGCATTCTGGCCATGGTGGGGCCTCGGGTGCCTCTGGGGTAGCTGGCGCTGCCCGGGTTGAGAACTAAGCAGCGGCCCACTTGGGCTTCTTTGGTTACGTGGGTGTGGCCGTTGATGGCTACGTCTACGGATCCCACCGGAAGGTCTTCGCGGTAGTGGGCTACGGCGAACTTGAGTCCTTCGTAGGTAAAGAGCGCAAGACGGTCTACATCGGGGCCGTAGTCGCGGTAGTAATCGTTGTTGCCCAGTACGGCCCGCACGGGGGCGATGGTGCATAGGTGCTCGTAGTCCATCTCTGACGTGAGGTCGCCGGCGTGGATAATCAGGTCTGCGCCCTCAAGCTCATCCAGGAGCGCAGGCGAAAGATAGCCGTGGGTGTCCGAGATGATGTCGATACGCTTGGCGCTTGCGCTGTTCATGGGATCCCTTCCGCAAAAAACGATTCGGCAGATACATACAAAAAGGCCCCACGGCTCCGCAGACGATGGGTCTACAGGGCTGCGGGGCCAGTGTGCTAGAGACTCAGAGCCTTCTTGAGCGGCACGACGCGGCGGCGCGAAACCGGCACGCGTTCGTCGACGCCCGTAATGCCCAGCTGGATGGCGCCCGAGGGCACCGTCTCCACATCCGTGACGCACGCCAAGTTGACGATATAGCGGCGGTGAACACGGAAGAAGCCAAAGTCGCAGAGTTTGGCCTCAAACTGCGCCAGCGAGGTCGTCGACAAAAAGCGATCATCGACGGTATAGATGCAGGAGTAATCGTCCTTGGCCATGATAAAGCGAATGTCGTCCACGGGAATGAGCACCTTGCGGCCGCCCTTTTCCACCGGGATACGCTCGATGGTCACCTTGCTGTCCGTAACCGGCTTGGTGCGTTGCATGACCTTCTCGATCGCGCGATCCAAGCGAGCTTCCTCGACCGGCTTCATCAGATAATCGACGGCATCCACGTCGAATGCCTCGACCGCATGGTCACTATACGCAGTCACAAACACGATCGCCGGCGGATTTTTGAGCTTATGCAGCGCCTCGGCAAGTTGCAGGCCCGAGGCACCGGGCATCGAGATATCGAGAAACACGACATCCACGCGACTTTCCATAAGCATCTCGATGGCGGAGCGGACGCTCGACGCCTCCGTGATCGTGCCGATCTTGCCCGTTTGCTCGAGCAGGAAGCGAAGCTCCGAGCGAGCCGGCGCCTCATCATCCACAATCATCGCACGCAGCATAGGGATAAAACCTTTCGTCAACTAACTACGCCGGGCATCCGTCGCATGACGTTGAGCCCGTAGCCTTTTATTTTACTCTTGAATGTCGAAGATGCTCTCTGACAAATCAAGATGAAGGAGCACTTTGGTGCCCTTGCCCGGCGCCGATTCGACACGCGTATAGGAGTGCGGCCCATAAAAGCGATGGATGCGCTCCGAAATATTGTGCATGGCCACACCGGCGCCGCCACCCTGGGGAGAGCTGGCGTCGGGACGGGCAGAACGCTCGTCAAACAGTCTGGCGGCGGTACCCTCATCCATGCCCACGCCATTATCGGCCACGGCAATCAAGATTGCATCCTCGCCGTCTTGGTGAACGGTCACGTCGATCCTCAGGGCGTCGTCATCGCCCATACCATGACGTACGGCATTCTCGACAATCGGCTGGATCACGAACGCCGGCACCAGCGTATCTTCCACGTCCTCGGACACATCGAACGTCGCAAGCACGCGGTCCTCGCCAAAGCGGGCCTTCTCAAAGGTAAGGTAGCGCTTGGTCTGTGCGACCTCGCGCGAGACCGGAATAAGCGATCCCGAGTTGTCGAGCGTGGCGCGATAGAACGATGAGAACTCACGAAGCAGTTCGCGGGCCCGCAGCGGGTCGGTGCGCGTAAACGATGCAATGGTATTCAGCGTGTTGAACAGGAAGTGCGGGTTAATCTGCGCCTGCAGCGCACGCACCTCGGCGCGCGCCGTGAGCTCCTTTTGCACCTCGAGCTCGTGGATGGCGAGCTGTGTGGACAAGATCTCGGCAAAGCCCGAGGCAAGCGCGTACTGGGTACGGTCGACGGCGCGCGGAGTCTTGTAGTAGAACTTGAGCGTACCGACGGTACGATCGCCCACCTTGATGGGGGCGATAATGCCGGCGGGGACTTGGTTGTGCGAGCCGTCCGAGCCCACGACATCCACCATACGGTTGAACGACTGCACGATGCCATGTTCGATAACGTAGCGTGTGGCAAGCGTGTGGATGGGAGTATCAGGCAGCAGTTTTTCCTCAAACTCGCCCGCGCAGGCAAGCACGTTGTCCTCGTCGGTGATGGCCACCGTCATGGCGCGCGTCTCGGGCAAAATGCGCCGGCACACCAAACGCGCCGACTCCTGCGTCAGACCGCCCTTAATGTCCTCGAGCATGGCCGAGGCCACCGAGAGCGTCTCCTCGGTGTACTGGGAGCGCACCGAATCGGGATTGAGCGTCAAAAAGATAAAAATGCACAGAAAGATGCACAGCAGTGCGCAGGCAATCACCGTGGCGATCGGCTCGATACCGGTCACCAAGGCAAAAATAAAGTACACCAGCACGCAAATGGCGCAGGCAACGGCAATGATGCGAAAGATTGATATTGAACTATCGCGCTGGGCGCGGCGGTCGATCATTCGGCCCCCTCCAGGATACTGATCAGTTGTGCGTCACGCCAAAGCCCGTCCATGATCTTGGGCCAAAAGCTCTGGAAACGCAGATAGCTTGCAGCGTTTTGGCGCGCATAGGCCTTTGCCTCGTCGATACCATGGCGCCAGATGCGCAGGTAGCCCTCATGCTCGCGGGTAAACACGCTGCGGACCATAGCGGTCTTGCGCACGCGGTCGTCGAGCTCGCGCGAAATCCACGGGCCCGGGTAGGGCATGAGCGATGCCGCCGTAACGGGAATGAGCTCCTTTTGATGCGCGGCGAATGTCAACTTGGCCCGTTCGTAGTACCAACGGTATACATCCTGCATAAATCGCGGTGAGCGCTTTTCGGACTCCGGAGGCAGATGGCGCACGGTCCACTCGTTATCGAACCACACGTCGTAGCCAAACATTCGCATGTTAAAGAGGTAATCCAAGTCCTCGCCGCGGGTGATAAACGGGTCAAAGGCCACACGCGTAAAGGCGCGGGCGTGCAGGGCCATCAGGCCGCCGCACACGTAGTTGGAGCGCGAGATGCGGGTGCCCGAGAGCGCCTTTTTCATCCAACGGTTGAACTCGATGCGCTTGGTCCACCAACGATGGCAGATGCCCGCCTTGTCCGTGGGAGCCAACGGCGAGCCGTCGCGATCGTAGAAATAGCCGCTCTTGACCAAGATCGGCAAGCCCTGACGTGTCTGCTGCCCCAACGCATAGGTCGCGCGCTTCATAAAGTCGGCGTCGATGACAGTCTCATCGTCATCCAAAAAGATAACCGCGTCATGCCCCAGCACAGCGGCACAGGCCAGCCCCATGTTGCGGATGGCACCGTAGCCTCGCAGGCTCACGCACTCGCCCGAACCCTTGGGCGCGATCTGAGCAACCCGGTCTGCGATGCGCGAGGCCTGGGTGTTGGTGACAACGGTGACCTTGAGCGTAGGATGAGCGTCGACAATCTCGTGCACGCGCAGCGACACATCGGCTGTGGCAGAAACGGGACAGACCACCAAAAGGATGATGCGCGGGATGTCGCGCACCTGCTCAAGCGAGGCCAGGCAGCGGTCGAGTTCGGGATTGTCGGCGTTGAGTCGTGTCGAATGGTCATAGGTGCCAGGGGCGTTTGCGCGAGCGTCATCGCCCGCCCAATACGTTGGAATCACGACCGTGGCGTTCATGCCTTACCCTCCCTGCAACACAAAAACGGGACGCCGCCAAACACAGGCGACGCCCCGCGACCTAGCTGACTCCATCATACCCACTTGGGCTAATCATTGTTCGAAAGTCAGAATGTTTATTGCGGATAACCCCAAAAGAGTATCGCGGACAGGCACAATAGCCGCTCGCTCCTATGCGGCATGCCCTGCCGCCCGAGTCATGCGGGACAGGCGGACCAGCAGCATAAAGCCAACGACCAGCAGCACACCAATGGAAAGGACGCCCAGCGACGGGTTGCCGGTCAGCGAGGTGACAACCGACACCAGGAAGGTGCCCATAACGCTTGCATAACGACCAAAGATGTCAAAGAAGCCGTAGTACTCGTTGGACTTTTCCTTGGGAATAATGCGGCCAAAGTAGCTGCGGCTGAGCGCCTGCACGCCGCCCTGGAACAGGCCGACCATAATGGCAAGCACCCAGAATTCAAAGGCGGTCTTTAGGAAGAACGCGGCGAACAGCACAATGCCCATATAGGCGGCGACTGCCACCAAGATCATGTTGAGCGTGCCCACGCGGCCGGCGAGCTTGCCGTAAATGATGGCAGACGGAAAAGCAACAAACTGCGTGACGAGCAGCGCCAGGACCAGCTGCGTCGAATCGATGCCCAAGGCCGATCCGTAGCTGGTTGCCATGGAAATGACCGTGTGCACACCGTCGATGTAGAAGAAGAACGCGATCATGTAGACCAGCACGGTCTTGTTGTGGGCGATCTCGCGCATGGTGTGTCCGACCTCGGAGAACACACCGCCCACGATGTGGCCGATAGTGTCCTCGGGACCGCGCTCGCGACCGTACTTTTGCTTATAGGTGCGAATGAGCGGCAGGGTAAAGATGAGCCACCAGGCACCAGTGATGATAAACGACAGACGCGTTGCCAGCATGGTGGGGACGCCAAGAGCGGGGCCACCCATGATGAGCGCCAGGCAGATGACGAACGGCACGGTGGAACCGATGTAGCCCCAGGCATAGCCCGAGCTGGACACGGCGTCCATGCGCTCGTCGGTGGTAATGTCGGGCAGCATGGCGTCGTAGAACGTCATAGAAGAGTTGAGGCCGATGGTGCACAGCACGTACACGGTCAAAAATGCCATGGCGGACATTGGGATAGCCTGCGCCAGGCAAAGCACCAGGCCCGTGAGGAAGAAGCCCAGGAAGAACTTGATCTTGTTGCCGGCGTAGTCGCCAAGCGCTCCCAGAATGGGCATGAGCATGGCGATGACCAGCGAGGCGATCGTCTGCGCATTGCCCCAGGCGACCACCAGGTCGGCCGAGGAAGCACCGGTATTGATGGCGTTAAAGTAGATGGGCACCACCGAGGTATTGAGCAGCACGAGGGCCGAGTTGCCCACATCGTACATAACCCAGTTACGCTCGAGCTTGGTGTATTTCATGGACAGGGCCCCTTCGTATTTCGCCCGATATGCAGTTAGTTCATCGTACCCCAATTGTCCAGAGGCGCCGGTAAGGATTCGGCAAAGGGGCACGCACGAGCCCTACTCCTCGCGGTCGAACTCTTCGTCGGCGCCGAGCACGCGACCGCTGTAATTGACATGGTTGGTCACGGCTTCCATATCGCCGGTCTCGATAAAGCGGGCGACGGTGAGCTCGTAATCGAGCAGTGCGCGGTCAAAGACCTCGGAGAAGCTCTCGGTCGAGACTTCATCGGTAAAGGGGCTCTTCCATGCCAAGTGGCCCAGGTTGCCGGTACGCTCGGGCAGCTCGGTCGTCACGCGGTGCGCAAGGCCGTCGAGCAGCGAATAATCGTGCACCAAGCCCTCAACCAGCGAGATCGCGCGCGTCTTTACGGAGCCGGCCGGCTCAATCGCGCGGTAAAGTCGCTGCATATTGGCAACGGCAGCACCGTACTCCCCCGCCGGAATGTCAATGCCGTACACGCGTCCGGCAACATAGCTCATCAGCACGCCGGCCACGCGATTGATGCGATCGGTGGTGACGATCTCGCCCGCCGGCGGGTAATCGTCAACCGTAGCGCCATCGCGTTTAAGCTGCAGCATCAGTACATCCAGGTCGCTCTCGATCACGGCATGGACCTGACTGCTCGAATCCTCAAGCTCTGAATCGGACTCCACGATGCCAAACTGCTGCTCATAGACAAAGGGGTGGGCGTTGCGGTCGAGCACGTAATGAGACAGCAGACCCAGCGCAAAGGCGCGACCCAAGCTGGCGTCGCGCGGCAGCAGATGCGACACGCCGTCGCGCAGGCACGCGAACTGGCGAGACATGCGCGAGCGATGCATGACCTGCGCCAGCAGCGTACAGTCGGAAACACGCGGTGTCAGAATGTGGAAGAAAAACGGGTCGGGGCCCTGGTTGCCCAGGATAAAGGCAATACGCTCCTCGTCGGACGTGATAACGCCCTGCGGA
>CALBBA010000157.1 GCA_937926755.1 uncultured Collinsella sp. | reverse complement strand
GCGGGTGGTTTCTGATGCGGCGCGCTGCGCGCCCCGCACAGGCTAAAGCCCGTAAATAAAGGGATAGGGCCACACGGCCCTATCCCTTTTTGCTAGCTATGGCAGCTTGTGCGCTACTCGCGGCACAGATGCACGGCGAAACCGGCGAACTCGCGCTTAAAGTACACGAGCTTGGTGCTACCGTCGGGCAGCAGCGCGCGCGACTCTTCGTTGACCTCGAGCCCGCGCTCGGCAAACCACTTCTCGGCCGCATCAATGTCGTTGACGGCAAAGCCGATGTGGCCCTTGGTGCCACGACCATTCTGCTTCATGACCTCGACCAGCGAATCGTTAAAGTACGAAACCGGGGTCTCGATAACGGGCAGACCCATCATCGTCGAGAACAGCTCCGCGATCTCCAGGGCGTCTGCCGGGTCGGTGGCGTTAATGCCCACATGGGCAACGCGCATGCCAAAGAGCTCGACCGGATTGGCGTTCTGCTCACTCATGCAGTCAGCGCCTACTGAGCCATGACGTCAAGAACGGCCTTCTCGGCAGCGACGCGGTTCATGCCGGTCATGAAGGGCACGCCGCTCACGTACGGGCAGGTAAGGCCCTCGGGGGCAACGGTGGTGGCGATCAGCAGATCGGCGCCCTCGTCGCAAACGTCCTTGGCCTCGGAGATGGCGCACTGCACGATCTCGTACTTGTCGGCGTAACCGTTGGCGTCGAGCATGGTAGCGACCTTCTGGGCAACAAGCGTGGAAGTAGCAGCGCCAGCACCGCAAGCCAAAACGATCTTCTTCATAGGTAATGTCTCCCTTCATGGTTTACTTTAGGTAAGTGTACCGCAGCGAGCGATGGCGCTCGGCCTCGATGCGCTTTTATGCCAGTTTGCTTGCACGCCGCGTATAATACATCTAGCACGTGTTGTCATACCGCTCGCTTTACGAGCGACTAAGGACTCTAAAATGCCCGATTCCCGCACCCTCTGGACCGCCGTCGTCATTATTTGTATCGCCATATCGGTGTTCTTTAGCGTAAAAAAACGCACCACGTTTAAGCGCCTGCAACAGCTTATGGCTGCCAAGCAGTGGGACGAGTTCGATCGTTTGCTCGATGGCAAACTCACCAGCATGCTGTACCCGCGCTATAACCGCGACTACCTGCGCCTGAACTCCTATCTGCTGCGCGAGGACCACAAGCGCGCCGACGAGATGTTCGATTTGCTGCTGGGACTCAATCTGCCCAAGATGCAGCGCGTCGACCTGGTGATTAAGGCCTTTAACTACTACGTTGGCCAGGAGGACCGCAAAAAGTCCAAGGAGCTGCTGCACGAGATCAAAGGCTTTGAGGGCGGTCAGGCCGAGGCGGTCGCACACGAATGCCAACTGATGTACGACACGATGATCCTCAAGCGCCACAACGACATTCCCGAGCTGGAGCGCATGCTCAAGGAGGCCGGCGACGACCCGGTCAAGCGCTGCCGCCTGGAGTATCTGCTGGCGCTGCAGTACCAAAACAAGGGCGACGAGGCCAAGTTCCAAGAGTTCCTCGAGAAGTCGGGCCAACACTCGATGGCCGTCAACGCGTAACGGACGGCTTGTGCTAGACTTCTAGTCTCACGGGGGCGTGGCGGAATTGGCATACGCAGGAGACTTAAAATCTCTCGCCGCAAGGATTGTGGGTTCGAGTCCCACCGCCCCTACCATGTATTACTTACGAGCCCGTGTCCTCCAGGGATGCGGGCCCGTTTCTTTTGGACGCCGGTGGGGCTCGAACCCGCGAGGGGGCGAGCGTCAAGCGGACGCGCAGCGTCCGTAGCGAGCCGGCGAGGACGCCGGCAGGCAGCCGAAGCCGGTGCGGATTTGCGCAACAAATACGCAGATGTCCCACCGCCCCTACCATTTGGCTTTTACGGGCCCGTGCCCCCTGGGGATGCGGGCTCGTTTCTTCTGGATGCCGTTAAGCCTCTAAGTTGCGGTGGAATAGTTCCTGTTTTGGCAGTTTATCAGCCCATTTAGGAACTATTTCACCGCAACTTATGAGGGGATGGTTAAAGGGCGCTGAGGCTGGGGGTCCAGCCGATGGTGGGTAGCTCGCCGTCGAGAACCTCGTTAATGGTGGCGGCCATGCCGGCGAGTAGGCTGTTCTCGCTTACGGTGAGCGTCTTGTAGCCACCGACGCGCATGAGCTCGCGAATCACCACGGCGCCGGCCAGAATCACGCCCGCGCGCTTGGGCTGCACGCCCGGCAGCGCAGCGATACCCTCCACATCCAGCGTAGACATGCGCTCGATAGCGGCCGAGACCTGCTCCAGCGACAGCTCGCGTAGGTGCACAAAGCTCGAATCGTACGGTTCCAGCTCGTGGACCAGAGCCACCAGCGTAGTCACCGTGCCGCCCACCGCGACTAAGCGTTCGGCGCGCTCAAAGTCGACAGGCAGGCCCTCAAAATAGGCGGCGAACTGCCCGCCTGCCCACGCGGCAGCGGCAGCAAGCTCGCCATCCGCGGGCGGCAACGCGGAGAAAAAGCGCTCCGTCACGCGACGGCAGCCAATGTCCAGCGAGCGCGTACCCTCCAGCGCAAAGACCCCGCGCTCCGGCACGTACACGCCCGTCGCGAGCTCCGTAGACCCGCCGCCCGAATCCGCAACGATAATGCGCTCGCCGGCAAAGTCGTGCGCCACGCCAAAAAACGTCAGGAGCGCCTCGACCTCGCCCGGAATCACCTGCGGCTCGAGCCCCAGCTCGCGCAGGCCGTCCAACAGCAGCGCGGCGTTGGATGCATCGCGCGCGGCGCTCGTGCACGTGGTGCAGATGCATGCGGCCCCAAAGTCGTGCGCCTCGGCCACGAACATGCGGCACGCAGCGAGCACGCGTTCCACAGCCGCCTCGCAAAAGCGACCCGTCGCGTCGACGCCCTCACCCAAGTCTGTAATCTCGGTATGCTTGGACGATTCCACAATCGCCCCGGCCTCAACCTGCGCCAACACCAGTCGCGACGACACCGTTCCCAGGTCGATCGCCGCCACCTTATATCGTTTGCAATCTGCCATTGCGGGCTCCCCTCCGGGCGCTACTCGCCTATTCGCCGCTGGACGCGACCGTCTGACCCTCGATGCCGTTAAAACCAAACAGCATATCGAGCGCCTGAATGTACCACGGCGCGTCTTTACCAACGTTCTCGATCTCTTTTGCGACTTCGGCGGCCTTTTTGGCGTTCGAGGACTTTTTGCTCGACGACGAATCGGAATCGTCGTCCAAGCCCTGCACGTCAATCCTGATTTCGCCAGGCATCACCATGCCCAGTTTCTCGGACGCCATGTCCTTAACGCCCTCCTCCGAGAGCTCCTTGTCGACGCTTTTTTGCAGCTCGTCCTTGTATTGCTGTTGAATCTCGACCTGCTTGGCCAAAATGTCGCTCGAGCGCTTGGCCACGTACAGGTCGCGCACGGGAAAGTACAGGCTCACGAGCATCAGGGCCACCACAATGCCAATGAACAGCGGGCGTTGGGGGCCATGGGTAAAGTCATAGATCGCCTTGATCACCGCGTTGTCGTTGGCATAGTGCATAAAATCCGAGCCCGAAAGACGGCTCGAGGGCCTGCTCGACCTGTCGTGCATCTGGGCCGAGGGACGCGACGCATGCGACGAACGTGCCGGGCGCACCGGTCCATCTGCCGAAGTATTCACATGAGCATTGGGGCGCGAGGTACTTGTCGGGCGCTGCGTGGAGCGGTCGGCGCCGGCGTAGGCGGACCCACCGAGCTGCACTGTGCGCGCACGGCGAGGCGACGGCTCACGCGAACCGGCGGAATAGTACCTGTTGTCGTAAATCTGATCCATGTGCGCCTTGTGCGGTTGAGGTTTGTTTGCGCTAAGTATTCTAGTTATAGCACGAGCGCCCGCGCCGCCTTCGCCAGCCTTTGCTCGACATAAAAAAGGCGCTGAGTCATATGGCCCAGCGCCCAATGGTGCTCAACAGTGCCCGGCGGGGGCGAGGCGGATCCGAGTCAGCCCCGCCCCCGCACACGCTGCTGCCTAGCGAATGTTGTAGAACGCAGACTTGCCGGCGTAGCGCGCGCTGCCCTCGAGCTCGTCCTCGATGCGGATGAGCTGGTTGTACTTGGCGATGCGATCGCTGCGGCACGGGGCGCCCGACTTGATCTGGCCGGCGTTGACGCCCACGACCAGGTCGGCGATCGTGGAGTCCTCGGTCTCGCCAGAACGGTGGCTCACAATGCAAGCGTAGCCGGCCTCCTTGGCGGTTTCGATGGCCTCCAGCGACTCGGTGAGCGTGCCGATCTGGTTGACCTTGACCAGGATCGCGTTGGCGGCACCCAGCTCGATGCCCTTCTTGAGGCGCTCGGTGTTGGTGACGAACAGGTCGTCGCCCACCAGCTGCACCTTGTTGCCAATGCGACGGGTAAGCTCGACCCAGCCGTCCCAGTCCTCCTCGGCCATGCCGTCCTCGATGGAGATGATGGGGTAGGTGTCGACGAGCTTCTCCCAGTAATCGACCATCTGGGCACTCGTGTACTCAACACCCTCGCCCTTGAGCTCGTACATGCCGGTCTCGGCGTTGTAGAACTCGGTCGAGGCCGGGTCCATGGCGTACATGAAGTCGACGCCGGGCTTAAAGCCGGCCTTCTCCACGGCCTTGGTGATGTACTCGAACGGCTCGGCATTGGTCTTGAGGTTGGGCGCAAAGCCGCCCTCGTCGCCCACGCCGCCGCCCAGGCCGGCCTCGTGCAGCACGCCCTTGAGGGTGTGGTAGACCTCAGCGCACCAACGCAGGCCCTCGGCAAAGCTCGGGGCGCCCACCGGCATGATCATAAACTCCTGTACATCTACTGTATTGGCTGCATGCGCACCACCGTTCAAAATGTTCATCATCGGCACAGGCAGTTTTGTACCGGATACGCCACCCACGAAACGGTAAAGTGGCGTCTTTAACGATTGTGCGGCTGCTTTTGCCGTTGCAATAGAAACCGCCAAGATTGCATTCGCTCCAAGCACGGATTTGTCTGCTGTGCCATCTTTACGCAGCATTACTTGATCGACCGCATACGTATCAGACGCGTCCATCCCGCGCAAAATACCATTGATAACGTGATTAATATTATCAACCGCCTGCAGCACACCTTTCCCACCATACCGTGTATGATCTCCATCCCGAAGTTCCAATGCCTCAAATTCTCCGGTAGATGCACCACTCGGTGCAGCCGCCCGTCCTATCGTTCCATCCTGCAGAGTCACTTCTGCCTCTACGGTTGGATTCCCTCTGGAATCCAAAATTTCTCTGCCTGTAACACGTTCAATCTGCAATTGTTTAAGCACACTGATCACCATACCTTTCTTACATTCTATTTTTGATCAGTGTTTCCATTATTTATCATTCTATACAGATTCTCATCAAAAAGCCGCCTTATAGATCTCCAGCAACTGCTCCTCGCTTAATGGAATATAATTGTTTTTCAAAAGTCGCAGCTGCGTATTTGCAACATCTTTCGCAAATACCGGAAGATCTTCTTCTTTTACACCAAAGTTCTTTAATGGCTCGCTCTGCAGCACATCATCCATCAGCGCATATAACTTGTCTAGTGGTTCCGTCTGATCTACGCCCAAAGTCTCTGCGATAACCGCCTCGAGATCATTAATTCGCCCTGTCGGTTTGATCTCTTTATATTTTTTCATAACAGAGGCAAACATAAGCTGGTTCGACTGACCATGCGGAATATGATAGACCGAACCAAGTGGATATGCACACGCATGCACTGCAGCACATCCGGCGTATCCAAACCCAAGGCCTGCCCAGTTGGATGCTTTCACGAATTATGCTGCGTATTCTTTCCAAGCATCTACACCTCATGCTGCAACTGCGACAAGGGAATCTACTATTACACCACATATGATAATAGCCAGATCACAGCGGTAGACATGAACAGGGAGAATCTTGATGAGAAGCTGCTTATCAGGTATCCTGTTATTACGGAGGGAAAGATTTGTTGGCAGAATTAGAGAATCTGTTTGCGCTGCAGGATAAAAATTACAGGGAATTTCATGCGCAATATTGAAAAAGAACGCATAATAGGAATAAGAGTCCCGGTGCTTAGAAAGTACGCAAAGGAGCTTGCTCATGGCAGCAGGCTCTTTTTGTCGGTTCAAAAAGAGAAACGGGTCTGTAATACAGTGAAGGATAATGACTGTGACAATGTGGAAAAGTTTCTAAATACTCTGCCACATTACTACTATGAGGAAAATAACCTGCATATGTTTTTGATTATGCAGATGAAGGATTATGATACGGCATTGGCTTATCTGGAAGCATTCCTTCCATACATAGACAACTGGGCGACCTGCGACAGTGGTGTGCCGGCTGTTTTCAAAAAGCACAAAAAT
>CALBBA010000156.1 GCA_937926755.1 uncultured Collinsella sp. | reverse complement strand
CCCGCGAGACAACATCGCAATCTGTAACAGTAAGGGGTCAAAAAACTCTCTAGATGTTACAGATCAAGACATTTGAGTTGACCGCGGACGCTCTGTCTCGATCTGTAACAGTTAGAGGTCATATTTGCTGCTAGATGTTACAGATTGAGACATTAAGTTTCCCGTCAACTGTTTGTCTAAATCTGTAACAGTTACGGCTCAAAAACCGGTTCAGACGTTACAGATTGAGATGTTTGGCAGAGACGGCCACCGATTGAGCAGCCGCCCTCATCTGTAATGAAAAGTCATACATTCCAACTATTACTGGACACCCCCAGGGGGTATGGGTGTATAGTATCAGCTGGTTAACATTTCCGACGCTACGTCACAGAAAGGAGAAGCCATGACTCAAGATAAATTCGATGTGGGTGGCATGACATGCGCCGCCTGCCAGGCGCACGTGGACCGCGCCGTAAGCAAACTCGACGGCGTCCAAAGCGTCGCGGTCAACCTGCTCGCCGGCTCCATGCTGGTCGACTACGACCCCGCGCAGGTCTCCCCCGACGACATCTGTACCGCTGTCGACCGCGCGGGCTACTCGGCCTCGCCCGTCAGCGCGGGCACCGACGCTGTCCAAAGCGGAAGTGCGCAAGCCAGGTCCGGCGCCGCCCATATGGAGTCGCCGACCAAAAAGTTGGAGGCCGCCGCCTCTGCCATGCGCACCCGCCTCATCGTCTCGATCGTATTCCTCATCCCGCTGTTCTACATAGGCATGGGGCACATGCTCGGCTGGCCGCTGCCCGGCATCTTCACCGACCATACCCACAGCATGACGCTCGCTCTCACCGAGCTCGCCCTGCTCATCCCCATCGTCTACATCAACGACGCGTACTTTATCAACGGGTTTAAATCGCTCGCGCACGGCGCGCCTACCATGGACGCCCTTATTGCCGTGGGTGCCACCGCATCCATTGCCTGGTCGCTCTACGCCATGTTTATCATGGCCGATCAGCTGGCCGCGGGCCAGGTCCACGAGGCCATGATGACAGGCATGAACAACCTGTATTTTGAGAGCGCCGGCACCATCCTGTCGCTCGTCACCGTAGGCAAATACCTCGAGACGCGCAGCAAGTCCAAGACCGGCGGCGCCATCGAGGCGCTCATCGACCTAGCACCCAAGAACGCGACCGTCGTGGCAGAGGACGGCACCGAGACCACTGTGGACGTCGACGCCATCCTACCCGGTCAGGTGCTGCGCGTGCGCCCCGGCGAGTCCATCCCCGTTGACGGCGTGGTGCTCGAGGGCAGCTCGGCCGTGGACGAAAGTGCGCTGACCGGCGAATCCATTCCCGTGGAGAAGACCGCCGGCGACACTGTCAACGCGGCCACGGTCAACCGCACGGGCTCGTTTACCTTCCGCGCCACGCGCGTGGGCGCCGACACGTCGCTCGCCAAGATTATCCAGCTCGTCGAGGATGCCAACGCCACCAAGGCGCCCATCGCCCGCCTGGCCGACAAGGTCGCCGGCGTGTTTGTGCCCGTGGTATTCGTGATCTCGGCCGTGACCTTTGTGGTGTGGATGGCACTGACCAGCGACGTGAATGAGGCGCTCACCTCCGCCGTCGCTGTGCTGGTGATCAGCTGCCCGTGCGCGCTGGGCCTGGCCACCCCCGTCGCC